>JAPLOC010000262.1 GCA_026692825.1 Planctomycetota bacterium
CAGGACATCGAGTTCACGATTCAGCGTGGCACGGTCTGGATGCTGCAGACCCGCAACGCGAAGCGGACCGGTTTCGCCGCTGTGCGAATCGCCGTCGACCTCGTGACCGAAGGGTTGATTTCCGAAGAAGACGCGTTGCTCGCCCGCCGCATCCCGGCGGACGATCTCAACCAGCTCTTGCAGCCGATTTTCGATCCGGCCGGCAAGAAGGCGGCGCAGGCGCAAGGCCGTCTGCTGTCGAAGGGAATCAACGCCGGTCCGGGTGCCGCCGCCGGCAAGATCGTCTTCCACGCCAGCGACGCCGAGGCGCAGTGGCAGAAGAACCCCAACGTCGAACTGATTCTCGTTCGTCGCGAGACCAGCCCCGAAGACCTTCGCGGAATGAAGGTCGCCAAGGGGATTCTGACCGCGTTTGGCGGTGCGAGTTCGCACGCGGCCCTCGTCAGCCGACAGATGGGCAAGGTGTGCATCGTCGGTGCCGGTGAGCTGAACATCGACTACCACACCGGCACGGTGACGGTGGGAGACAAGGTTCTCAAGGAAGGGGACTACATCAGCATCGACGGCTTCACGGGAGAGATCTTCGCCGACGCGGTGAAGACACAGCCCAGCGAAGTGATTCAGGTCGTGCTGAAGAAGACGCTGAAGCCCGAGCAGTCGGAAATCTACCAGCGTTACGAAAAGCTGATGGGCTGGGTCGACAAGGCCCGCACTCTCAAAGTGCGAACCAACGCCGACCAGCCCGATCAGGCCGCCGAAGCGGTCGCGTTTGGTGCCGAAGGGATTGGTCTGTGTCGAACCGAACACATGTTCTTCGACCACATCGGCGAATTCCGCGAAATGATTCTCGCCGACGACCAGCCGGCCCGTGAAAAGGCGCTGGCCAAGCTGCTGCCGTTCCAGCGGAACGACTTCGCGGGACTCTTCCGCGAGATGGCCGGGCGACCGGTCACCATCCGTCTGCTTGACCCCCCGCTGCATGAGTTCCTGCCCCACGACGCGGCCGCTCAGGCCGAACTCGGCAAGAAGCTCGGCATTTCGGCTGAGGTGGTTGCCGAGCGCGTGCACTCGCTGCATGAGAGCAATCCCATGCTGGGGCATCGTGGCTGCCGGCTGGGAATTGTGTATCCGGAAATCACCGCGATGCAGGCCCGAGCCATTTTCGAAGCGGCAGTGCAGGTCAAGAAGTCGGGGATTGACGTCGAACCCGAAGTCATGATCCCCCTCGTTGGTTTCCTCGCCGAGTTCAAGGATCAGGAAAAGATCGTCCGCGCTCAGGCCGAAGCGGTCTTCAAAGAAACTGGCGTCACGCTGAAGTACCTGGTCGGAACGATGATCGAGGTGCCCCGTGCCGCGATTTGCGCCGACCAGATCGCCCAAAGCGCTGAGTTCTTCAGCTTTGGAACCAACGACCTCACCCAGACCGGGTTGGGCATCAGCCGTGACGACTACGGCACGTTCATCGGCTACTACCGTGAACACGACATCATTGGCAGCGATCCGTTCCAGACAATTGATCAGGACGGTATCGGCGGCCTGATGAAGATTGGTGTCGCGGGTGGCCGAAAGTCACGGGCCGATCTCAAGATTGGCATCTGCGGCGAACATGGTGGAGATCCGTTGAGCGTGATGTTCTGCCATCGCATTGGTTTGAACTACGTCAGTTGCTCGCCGTTCCGGGTGCCGATCGCCCGCCTCGCCGCCGCGCAAGCTGCCATCGCGGAGAAGAACGCGAAGAAGTAGAACCCGCGTTTCGGCCTTCGATCGACGACTCGCATCCGGGTTCCGAGACGCACCGTCTCAAAGAACTGTTGCAGTGAAATGTCGTGTGGGTTTTAAACCACACGACATTTCCCGAACGTCACTCGAAGTACCTGAAATCACAGGTTGTTATTCGATTCTGCACAGGCTGGTCCCGAAACTTCGGGATCAGCCTGTGCCTTTTTCTGGGTGTAGCCGGAACTCCGCGTTGAAACTCCGCGGCGCTCGAGGCATTACAGCTCGATTGATTCTATCCCCGAAACGACTTCATTCCGCCGCCTTATCGACACGCCCCTTGATGGGAATCCGGTTCGACTGATATGTTCGAGCCCACCCTTTGGCGGCGATTTGTTGGAATCCGCGCCGTCCCCCCGCCCGAATCATGGTCCCCGCCTCACGGATCCCTTGTCATGTTGCCCCTCGGATCTGTCCCCTACCGGGATTGCCAGCGAATCGGCCGACGGGCGTTCCTGCAGATCGGGTCGGCGGGACTGGCCGGGTTGACGCTGCCCAACTTACTGCGGGCAGGCGAAGAATCGCCAGCGACGCCCTCACCGTCGGCCGGCGCATGCATTCTTATCTATCTCGCTGGCGGTCCCAGCCATCACGAGACATTCGATCCCAAACCATCCGCTCCGATGCGGGTGCGTGGTCCCTGGGGGGCGATTCCAACGCGAATCCCCGGCATTCAGTTCGGGGAGATGCTGCCTCAGTTGGCTGCGATGAACGACCGCTTCTCTCTGCTGCGGGCGCTCAACCACACCAATAGCCTGCACAACCCCTGGCCGATGCTCACCGGCACTTTCGCGCATCGGACGACAATCGGAGCGGCCGTCAACTTTCTGCAGCGGGGCGAGCGGGCCGAGTTGCCGACGTTTGTGAATCTGGGACCGAAGTTGTCGATCGGATCGGGGGTTTTGGGCGGAACATACGACCCGCTGGAAATCCCCGAGCCGACGCGTGCCGAGCAGTCGCTTCAGGAGTTTTTGCCCGCGCGCGAAATCGATCCTAACCGCCTCGCAGACCGCACAACACTTCTGCGGCAAGTCGACGATCTGCGTCGACTGGTCGACGCGGGGCCGGCGGTTGGGGCGCAAGACCGGGCACAACAGCGGGCGTTTTCGATCCTCACGTCGTCGCGGGTGCGTGATGCGTTCGATCTGACGGCGGAACCCGAGTCGCGACGCGATCGCTTCGGCGCGAACAGTTTCGGACAATCCTGTCTGCTCGCTCGGCGACTGGTCGAAGCGGGTACCCGCATTGTGCAAATCAACTGGTACAACCGCGAAGACGGGTTCGCCGTCGGCTGGGATGTTCACGGCGACGACCAGATTGGACTGGTTCGGATGGAGCAGCAACTGTGTCCCCGATTCGATCAGGGAATGTCGGCGTTGCTGTCGGACCTGGAAGAACGGGGGCTTCTCGCCAGTACGCTGGTTGTCGCGACGGGCGAATTCGGGCGGACACCGCACATCAGCCGGCTTGGAGGACGCGACCATTGGCCCTATTGCTTTTCCGCACTGCTGGCAGGGGGAGGGGTGAAGCCCGGGCGCGTCGTGGGGGGGAGCGACAAACAGGGGGCCTATCCCGCCGACCGCCCTGTCAGTCCTGCGGATTTCGCCGCCACTTGCTGTCGACTGCTGGGAGTCAATCCGAACACCGATGACCGCCTGCGTCCCATGCTGTTCGAAGGACATGCCGTCGAGGAGCTGTGGAGTTGATCCCCGTGGGACTTACAACGCGGAGGTCCAGACGCACTGCGGGGCGGATCGCAGCGGTCGTGATCGCCGTCGCGGGAGTTCTGTCGGCGTACGATTTTTCCACTGCAATCGGACAAGATTCTCCAGGGCGGCCACTTCGGATCGCGTTTTCCTCGCTGCGCGACCGACCGGCGTTCGCGTCGCTGTACCTTTATGACCACGATGGCACCTCACAGGGCAAGCTGTGGAAGGCGTTGCCGCAAACAGCGGAAAAGGGGGACACCCATGCTTCGCTGACGGCAGATGGAGCGTGGTGTCTGTACACTTCGAAACAGGTCGGGGGATTTGGGCCGCTCGCCCGGTTGTACGATGTCAAACAGAACGCTCTGGCCGCCGACCCGGAGTTCAATCAGAACTTCGCCGCTCGGACCGAAGTGACGCTTTCTGGCGATGGACGCTGGATCGCGCTCTGTGCCTGGGATCAACCGGGTCAGCCCGGTGGCTGGGATGTGTTGTTGTGGGATCGCAAATTTCAGCGATTTGTCGACCTGCCGGGACTCAATTCCGATGCCAATGAACGCGAAGTCGCGATCAGTGGCGACGGACGCTGGATCGCGTTTCTCTCCGACCGCCCGGGAGGAGCGGGACTCGCGGATCTCTTTCTGTATGATCGGGAGGTGGGGAAACTCGTCCCGTTGCCTGGCGTCAACACGGCGGCCCGCGAATTGAACCCGGCACTGAACGCCGACGGATCGGTTCTGGCGTTTGTCTCGGACCGCCCCGGCGGTAGCGGGGGAAAGGACGTTTACGTTCTCGATCGGGCGACGGGGCGGACGACGGCTCCCGAGGAACTCAACTCGGCGGCGCACGAACAGACCCCCGGTTTCAGCCCCGACGGACGTTTTTTGGTCTTTGTCTCGGAACGGACGCGCGGAGCCGGGGAACGGGATATCTATCTCTATGATCGCCAGCGCAAGACCTTATTGCCAACCCCCGGGCTCAATTCCACCGCCGAGGATTTCGACCCGGTCGTGTCGTTTATTGACGAGTAACAAATTGCGACTTTTCCGCTGGCAAAGCCTGTCGACGTTCGCACGGGTCGACTCCCGTTGGTCGCTGGCCGTGGCACCCGTCTGAGGTTGTCGCGGGCCGCTAAATTTGATGTCGCCCCTGCGCCTCGAGCGTCACCTCGCACCGGGAAGATGCAGCAGGTCACCATTCGCGTCATAGTGGAAATCCGTCGCCCGCGCCGTCAAAATTCCCAGGCAGGATTCTTCGTCATTGGCAACACCAAACACCGTGCAGATGGGGGTGCCCGCCGGTATTGGCTGGCCGGTAGCCGGTATGTCGGCAATGTTTGGAACCGTCCAGAGATCGTTGACGGCGGCCGCTCCGAGTCGGGAAGGGAACTCTCCCCGATAGGCCGTGTCGCGAGTCGCGTAGACGATCAGTTTGCCAATGACGCTGGGAACATACCGACTCACGGATTCCACCGGCTCGCGTGGCGCGGTTGGGGCGGAAACCGGCGGATCGACTTGTGTCGCCAACACATGGTCGCGAAACCAGGAACGTCGCTGGTGCCATTCGAACAGTTCGACCGAACCAGTGTAACGCGGGTTGATCTCCGTCACCCAAGGGATGCCATCCGCCACCAGGAAGTCACATCCGAACAGGCCGCATAGAGCGAACGCGCCGGCGATGGCTGCGCCCGCCGCGTACATCGTTCGTTCCGTCGACGGATCCACCCGTGCCGGTGCGAGGTTGCCGCACCATGCGGTGGCGGTCGGGGCGTTCGCGGCGGAGATTCCGATCAATTGACGGGAGATTCCAATCAAAGCCGGTTCGACATTTGGCCCACGGGCCAGAAACAGTGCCGAATACTCCGCACCCGAGACCCGTCGCTGAAAATAGTGCGGTTCGCTCCGCGTGGGGTGATCGCAATGAGCGGGAGTCCAAACGACCACCCCGCGCCCCGCTGACCCCCGGCGGGGTTTCAGCATCCAGGTTCCATCCGTCGGGGGAGGGATTCGGAACGACTGGATTTCCAGTGCGGGGAGTTTCGCGGCCTTTAGAACCGATGTGACGCGCCGGGGATTCCGCACCTGCCGCACGACGTCGGCGGAGTTTCCCAGCAGGGGGCGTTCGCGGGAAAGCCGCTGGAGGAGCGCGGGGTGGTTTTCGAGTCCACCTGTATAGATCCAGGGGATGGCGGGCACGCCCGAGAGCGCGGCCGAGAGTCCGTTGGGGAAGTCGGCGACAGGCAGAACGTGGGCGCACGCCCTCAAATCGGCGTCGGCGAACGCATCGGCGCAGACCGGGGTGTAGCCGGCGCGGAGGGCCGACTGGGCGGCCGACCGGACACTGGCACCGACAATCAGAAGTGGGGAATTGGGGTGAAGGACTGGCATTTCGGTCCGTCAGTTGTTATCAAATCGCATCGGCGGCGTCTTGCGACCGCTGGAATTTCACGTGAGTAGTTCGGCGGTTGCCCCCGGGTGCTCCAGAGTCTGTCTGCATTGAGGAGAGAAGAGTCCATGTCGATGTTTATCGGTGAAGCGCTCGTGGGTGAGGGGAATGAAGTCGCCCACATCGATCTGTTGATTGGCGACAAGACCGGCCCCGTCGGGCAGGCTTTCGCCGACGCCCTGTCGCGCCAGTCGGCCGGCCACAGCAACCTGCTGGCCGTTCTGACCCCCAATCTCGCCGTCAAGCCCGCGACCGTCATGATCACGAAAGTGACGATCAAGGGTGCCCGTCAGGCGGTCCAGATGTTTGGCCCCGCTCAGTACGCCGTCGCCAAGGCTGTCGCCGACAGCGTCGAGCAAGGCGTGATCCCCAAGGATCAGGCCGAAAACCTGGTCATCGTCTGTGGCGTCTTCATTCACTGGGAAGCCAAGGACGACAAGAAGATCTTCGAATACAACTACGAAGCGACCAAGCTGTCGATCGCCCGCGCCATGAAGGGTGAACCTTCCGCGAGCGAAATGCTGGCCAAGAAAGACTCGGCCAAGCACCCGTTCTCGGGCGTCTAGTCGTCGCTGACGCGTCGCGTCTCCTGAGGCACGCCCTGGTCTTCTGACTGGGGCGTGCTTTTTTTGCAACGGCCCTGTTCCGACACTTCTCCACCGCCAGACATCCTTCCGCCGCCATGAAGACGATCCTTATCCAGCTCGACAGCGACCAGCATCCCAGCACGTTTGACCGTGTGGTCGCGGTGGATGCCGACGTCGACGCCCTGTTCAGCTACGGTGGCGTGACGCCGGAACAGGTCGAACCACTGGTCCACGGTGCGATGTTTACCCGGGGACCGAAGGATCTTTGCAAGACCGCGATCTTTATCGGCGGCAGCAACGTCGCCGCCGGCGAGAAGCTCCTCGCAAAGGTCAAAAAGACTTTTTTTGGCCCCATTCGTGTTTCGGTCCTGATGGATTCGAATGGTTCGAATACGACCGCGGGAGCCGCGGTTCTGTGCGCGCGCAAGCACATTTCCCTGCGGGAATGTGAAGCGGTTGTCCTGGCGGGGACCGGCCCGGTCGGACAGCGGGCGGCTCAGATTCTGGCCGCCGAGGGGGCACGCGTCTGGGTCGCTTCGCGGTCGTTGGATCGCGCCGCGCAGACGTGTGAAGCCATCTCGGCGATCGTGCCGAATGCCCGCTTGACTCCGGTTGGAACCAATACCATCGACGACGTCCGAACCGCCTGTCAGGGGGCCGCGCTGGTGATCGCCGCGGGTGCCGCCGGTGTCGAGCTTCTCCCCGCATCCCTTCGGGCGGAACTTCCGGAATTGAAGGTCGCCATCGATCTCAACGCCGTTCCCCCCGCGGGGATCGCGGGAGTTGAAGTCATGGACAAGGGGATCGATCGGCAAGGGGTCATCTGTTACGGTGCCATTGGTGTTGGGGGATTGAAAATGAAAATCCACAAGGCGGCCATTCGCAAGCTGTTTGAATCCAACGACCAGATTCTCGACACGGCGGCCGTGTATCAGATTGGCCTGGGATTGGTTTGATCCATTTTCCGGCACGTTCACAAACCGTCCTCTAGGTTGGATCCTCAGCCCCGCGAAATTTCTCGCCCTATTCCTTCACTCCGCCGGACGGACTATGAACGACATCTCCTCGTTACCGCCGAACCTGGTTGTCGACGCGAAACCCTCGGGCGGACGGTTTCCCTGGCTCCGGCTGGTCGCGGCGTTTGGATTGACTGCGGCGTTGGTCTACCCGATAGGCCGAACCGTGGTCGTGGGTCTGCTCGTGGGGATTCCCGAGCGGGAATATCTGGTCGCGACGATTCTGGGGGTCTTGGTTCTCACGGGATTGACCTGGAATCTGGCCCCGCGCATCGCCTCGCCACGCGCCCGACATGGCGTCGATCTGGCGGTCACCCTGCTCTGGATTGTGCTGGGACTGGCGCCCTTGTGGGTCAGCGCCAGTGACTTGTTTGGGTTCGGCGTGGCGGGACCGCTGTTTCTGGTCAGCACGATCGCCATCGTCAGGCTGGGGTGGGTCACCTACGATTGCGCGAACTGGCGACGCCGGCTGACGTGGGTGGTGTGCCTGTTGCCGTTCGCCGGTCTGTTTCCTCTGCTGATCAAAGTGGTCGGATTGACCGGAGGGGCGAAAGTCCAGTTCGACTGGCGGTTCGCCACGCGAATCGACCCGGGATCGCAATTGGCCGTCCCCGTACACGACGGCGGCGATCCAGGCTTCGCTCTGGAAATTGTCCCCCGCCCGGAGGAAGATTTTCCCCAGTACCTCGGCACCGATCGCAATGGCGTTGTACCGAAGGTGAAGATCTCAGGCGATTGGATGAACCATCCCCCTCGCGAGGTCTGGCGACATGACGTGGGCGCGGGCTGGAGCGGGTTCGCGGTCGTGGGAGACTACTGCTTCACCCAGGAACAGCGGGGAGACAAAGAATGTGTTGTGTGCTACGCCGTCGCGGATGGGGCGGAACAATGGGTACTGGCCGACGTCGCGCGGTTTGAATCCGATATGGGGGGCATCGGCCCGCGTGCCACACCGACGTTTGACAACGACCTCCTGTTCACCGTGGGAGGTAC
>JAPLOC010000263.1 GCA_026692825.1 Planctomycetota bacterium
CGTCGGGCGAGTCCGTGGCAAAAGCGGAACCTGCCGGGACCGGTTCGTTGCCCGAATCGGAGAACGATCCGGCAGGAACAACGTCCACATCGGCAGAGTCGAAATCCGCAGTCCAGGCAACCGGTGTCGCGGGCCAAGTTACGACTGTTGCAGTCGGGGGCCAAGTGGCGGAGAAAGATCGTCAGTTTCGAGCCGAAGGGCCGCACGGTGCCCTGCGAATCACCTACGACGATCTGGACCTGCTCAAACTGCTGCAAATGGACCCGGTCACCCCCGACTGTGTCGAGAAGATGCCGGCGTGGTTGCGGGCGCTCGATGGAAAGCCGGTTCGGCTGCGGGGCTTTATGAAGCCCGACGTGTTGAACGAGGGGATTCGCCGGTTCCTGTTTGTGAAGGATACGGGGCTTTGCTGTTTTGGGCCGGCGGGGAAAATCTATGATCTCATTGAAGTGACCCTCAAAAAGGGAACTTCGACTAAGTACATTGAACTGAAACCGTTCGATGTGGTGGGGACGTTCAAGATTCACGTCGAGTACCTGGATGACGTGAAAGAAGTCTACGAACTGTTCCATATCGACGACGCCGAGATCATCCAGAAGTAGCCGGGGCCGGTTGGCCCGTTGATCCACACGGAGGTGGAAGTGCTGTTTACGCGAACAATCCGTCGCAAATTGCTGCTGGGAGTGGGCATGGTTCTCGCCATGCTGCTGTTCCTGTCGGCGGGGAGTCTGTTGGGGCTGGCGTCGTATCGTCGGTCCATTCGGGAGTTGGAATTCGAAATCAGCGAGGCTCCGCAAAAGGCCCAACTGATCGAGGCGATTGGCCGGCTGCAGTTGCCCGTTCGGCACTCGCCGCGGGGCGACGTGGTGAAGGCCCGGGTCCAGCACGAACTGTTGCTCGAACAGATTGCGGCCGTCAAAGAGTCGCTGGAAGAGTTTCACCGGCGTTGTGCGAATCTTCCATCGGGACCGGATTTTCAGCGCCAGTTCGCGGTTTTGTATCCAATTCTCGCGGGACTCGATGAACAGATTCTGGCTCTAGAGGCGCGGTCGGAAGGACTTCGCGATCTGGAGGGACGTGCCGACGTCGTAGCCGAAGTGCAGGCCCGATCGGTCGATATGCTGTCGCAGGTGGTGGAGCTTCCGGATCCGGTCGATGGGCCGGCGAATTCTCTCGCGCGGGCGAAGGGGGTCTATCGCAGCGCTCTGATCGCGGTCGCGGTCAGTTCCACAATTTGTCTGGTACTGTTTCTGTCTCTATTACGGCAAGGCTATGTCTGGATCTTCGACCCGATCCGCAAGCTGCATCAGGGGGCGCTACGGGTCGCGCATGGAGACTTCGACTACCGGGTGACGTTGAAAACCCGCGACGAAATGGCGGAACTGGCCGAGGCGTTCAATCAGATGACCGCCCGCTTCCAGGAAATCGCGGGAGATCTCGATCGCCAGGTGCAGGAACGCAGCCGGCAGCTTGTGCGGTCGGAACGACTGGCGGGGGTCGGGTTCCTGGCTGCCGGTGTCGCGCATGAGATCAATAACCCCCTGTCGGCGGTCGCGATGGCGGCCGAGTCCCTCGAAAATCGGATCGACGCCGTCCTGGGGGCGCTCCCCACAGGCGACGCCGGCATCGTTCGGCAATACCTGCAGCTCATGCAGAACGAATCATTCCGCTGTAAGCAGATCACCGAAAGGCTGCTTGATTTCTCGCGGGGGCGTGACGCGGTTCGTGAGAACACCGACCTGACGCACATCGTGACCGAGGTACTCGCCATGGTGAAGTACCTGGGAAAATACCGCGACAAGTTGATCGAATTCCCGGAGACACCCGCGTGCTTCGCCGAGGTCAATGGACCGGAGATCAAACAAGTGGTATTGAACCTGGTGGCGAACGGGCTGGACGCGATGCGACCGGGGGGGCGGATGGACGTGCGACTGATCGAGCAGACCGATCACGTGGTCCTGGAATTCCGCGACGACGGCTGCGGGATGAGACCGGAGGTGATGGATCACATGTTCGAGCCGTTCTATACCAGCAAACAGGCGGGCCAGGGGACCGGGCTGGGGTTATCGATCAGCCATCGCATCATCAACCAGCACGGCGGAACGATCTCAGCCGCGAGCCCCGGCCCGGGTCTGGGCAGTACGTTTTCGGTCCGCGTGCCCAGGCGTGCCAACGAGCAACGAGCGGCAGCGTGAGCGACTGATAACGCGACACAAAACCCAACCGAAACCGAGCCTGAAGCGTAAGCGAAGATCATGCCCCAACCCCTCGCCTACTTCATCACCTTCACCGCCTACGGCGTCTGGCTCCACGGTCGCGAAATTGGATCCGTCGACAAGCAGCACAATGAACCCGGAACTCCATTCCTCCCGCCAGACCCCATTCAAGAAGCGCAGATGCGCGCCAATATGCGGGAAGCAGCCTACATCCTCGATACGCATCGTCGAAAGACCATCCTAAAAACCATTCAGGAAGTTGCCAAACACCGGAAGTGGCAACTGCTGGCGTGTCATATCCGCACCACCCACGTACATGTCGTCGTAACAGCCGACACCAATCCCGAGAAGGTCATGTCCGACTTCAAAGCGTACGCCAGTCGACGCCTCAAAGAGCAACTGGGCGAGCCGGCTGACTGCAAACGGTGGACTCAGCATGGCAGCACTCGCTATTTGTGGAACGAAGAGAGCGTCGCGGCGGCGGTGGCGTATACGCTGCACGGCCAAGGTGAGCCATTGGACGTGTTTGATGGGAGAGCGGAAACGAGGTCGGATGCGGGATGAAGGCAGGGTTGCTTCGCTGACGCTTCAGGCTCGGTAACGTTTTGGCCAAAGCCACTCGGCGATCACCGCCGTGGCGATTCCCAGCAGGTCAGCGGCAATATCGCCGTAACTAAAAGTGCGTCCGGGAATCCACTTTTGTGAAAGTTCTTCGAGCAACACCAGCGCGGTCACGATTCCTGTGACCCGAGTTGGGAACTTGAATCCCGGAACGAGTCCGCGGGAAGAAAATGCACGGTTCGCCAACCAGCAGATCCCTCCCATGAAAACCGCGTGGCAGACCTTGTCTCCCAACGGAATGGAATGCACAAATCGCAGGATCGTGCTGGCCCATCCGATGTCGGCGGCGACAATCACGCCGACCACGCATCCCGTGAACAACACGAGCAGCCACCGTTGGCGATTCATGGTGCCCGGGGAACTTTGCGGGGCATTCCTGCCAGCGTGAACGCCTTCGCCATGTTGCGATAGCACTTTCGAGCCGCTTCAACCGGATCGTATCCCGGCTTGCGAAACACCTGGGAACTCACCTCGCAACAGACATCCCCCGTGTATTCCGCCGTGATGAAGCGCTTGAGCAGCCGGGTGTAGTTCACGGTCCCCGCCTCGCCGGGTAGGACGAATTCATACTCCATGCCATTATGCTGAATGTCCTTCACCGCGACCAGCGCCGTGGCGGGGGCCGCCGCTTCAATCGATTCTTCCAGCGGGAGCTGGCGGTCGGCGTAGTGGCTGTAGTCGTAGACCATTCCGAGCCATTCCGAATCCCCCAGTTCCTTGCGCAGCCAGAGCGCATCCTCGGGCAGCGACATCGCGCCGCTTCGATGGGGTTTGATGGCAATCACGGTCTTTGTCGTTTCCGCGAGTTCCTTCCAGTCGGTCAACCGCTTCACAAACAGATCCCGCTTCTCAAACCACTTCCCTCCCCCCAACACCGTTTGAATCAACGGCGGCCGCGCGGAGGAGAGCGTGTGTCCCAGTTCGATCGCCAGTTTCAATCTCTCGATTCCCTGGCGATGAACGGCCTCGTCGGAAGACGGATGCAGGTCTTCCATCAGAGAGGTCAGCCGCAGGCCGGTGTCCTCCAACTGCTTTCGCACCGTGCGGCGGCGCGCTTCAGAGAATTTACTGGGAGCAGAGTCCCAGTCCGGCATCAAACTGAGTTCCAGCGAATCAAACCCCGTCTCGGCAATCAGCGAGATCGCCTCTTCGACCTTGAGCGCCTGCATCCCGTAGTTGCCGATCCCCAGAGTCATCTTGGCGTCGGGATCGCGCCGGGGAATCGCGGCGGTGGCAACGTCGCTGGTTAACAGCGCGGGAGTCCAGGCGACTGCCCCCGCGATCTGAGCCAGGAAGCGCCGGCGAGAATCCCGCAAATCGAAGGGATCGGTCATGGAAGGTGATTCCGGCTTGGATCTGGAACAGGTCAGGACCATCACGCCATCGCGTATCGCCGAACGATCTCGTCCGGCAGGACGTAGCCAATTCCAGGACGGTCCGGAATCGCGATCTGACCGTTCTCGACGGGAAATCCATTGCGCTGCAATTCCAGCCGCAACGGCGACGCGAAGACTTCCGCCGGCGCGAATTCGATGAACGGAGTGATTGGCGAATACGCCGCCAGGTGAACCGAAGCCGCCCCCAGGATCTGCGTCGACCAGTTCCCCGGGCAGACCAGCGCGCCCCTGGCCCGCGCCAACTCGACAATCCGCTTCGCTTCCGTCAGACCGCCGCACGTCGTCATATA
>JAPLOC010000264.1 GCA_026692825.1 Planctomycetota bacterium
AGCCGAACCGATGAAGAGCAAGAGCATGGCCGAGGCGGCGGGCCAGCCTGCCGGGAAGGGTCACTGATCGCATGGATTCTTCGCTACTCGACTTGTTCCCCCCGATTCTAGGGGCGTCGCTGCTACAAAACCCGCAGGTGCTGTTCGCCCTGCGCGTGTTGGGGGTGCTGCTCCCCGCGTTCCTCGGCATCTACCTGATGCTCCCACGCGGTGGACGCGATTCCCACGTGGTTCGCCTGTTTGGCGGGGCGCTGGTCACCCTGTCGTTCGTACTGCTGGTGACGTTTCCCCTCTCTTCCTCAGAGGGTGCGGTGGATGGCTCCCAGGGGACCGCGTTGTGGGGTCTTGACAACACGCTCGAATGCTACTCGTTTCACGCGCTGGCGTTTGTGAGCGTCGCGTGCGCGGTGATGATGATCACCAGCCGCAATCCGGTCTACTCGGCGATCTGGTTCGCGATGGTACTGCTGTCGAATTCGGGGCTGTATCTGTTGCCGCAGGCCGAGTTTCTGGCGGCGGCGACCATTATCGTCTACGCCGGCGCGATCGTGGTGACGTTTCTGTTCGTGATCATGCTGGCCCAGCCCAACGGAGCGGCGCGGTACGACCGGTTTTCGCGGGAAGGGTTGCTGTCGGCGCTGACCGGGTTGTTGCTTTCGGGAGTCTTGATCGCGGCGATTCATCTGGTCTCGCGGACCGAGGGGCGGGCACCGGTTGCAGACGCGGCGGCCCGGCCGGCCGGTTCGGTTGTGGCGATTCAAGCAGCGGCGAATCCGACCAGCCTGTTGCCGGATGGAGAGAATCCCAACGCGGCGCATGTCGCCGGCCTGGGGAAGAGTTTGTTTCGCGACCACGTCGTGAGCGTGGAGATTACCGGCCTGCTGCTCCTTGCGGCGGTCGTCGGCGCGATGCTGATTGCGGGGCACCGTATCGAGGAATCGCATGTCCGGAAATGACGCGATGCTGAACAATTACCTGGTGGTGGGAGCGTTGCTCTTCGCCCTGGGTGCCGTCGGGTTTCTCACCCGCCGAAATCTGATCGTGATGTTCCTCTGTGCCGAGCTGATGTTACAAGGGGTCTCGACGACTCTCGTCGGCTTCAGCGGCTACCACGGAACGTGGGGAGGACAAGTGACGGCGATCTTCAGTCTGGCGCTGGCCGCCGCCGAGGCCGGGGTCGCGCTCGCTCTATTTGTCGTGCTGTTCAAACGTGGTTACTCGCTCGATGTTTCGATCTGGCAGGATCTGCGTGAAGAGGATCAGCCACCGGTGGACGCCGAGACGGCTGCCGAGGACACCCCGCAGCCCGCGGAAAAAATCTGGCCGCAACTGACCCCGTCCGGTCGGCTCCCCGGTTGGAAACCGGCGTCGACACCGGAGTCCGCCGAGCCAGTCGCCGCCGCCAGCGGTGCGGAAGGAGGCCCGACCCATGGCTGACATGTTGACCCGACTCATCCCGTTGTTCCCGCTGCTCGCCTGCCTTTTCACGGCGGTCGCAGGGGCGAAGTGGCTCAAAGAGAAAAGTCATTGGCCGGTGGTCATTGGCTGCGGTCTGTCGTCGCTCTGTTCGCTGGCACTTCTGTTCTCGATCCCCAACACGCCGGGTGAACCGGTACAGCCGGTGGTCCTGTATCAATGGATGCAGATCGTCGAGCCAAAGATCGAAAACGGTCCCGTCTACGCGCCGGGAGCCGAGGGAGTCTCACCAGGGCTGGATCTCAAGATTTCGTTGCGGGCCGACTCGCTGTCGACCACCATGCTGGCGATGCTCACGTTCGTGGCGACGCTGGTGGCGGTGTATGCCTCGGGCTACATGCACGGCGACAGGGCGTACTGGCGATTCTTTTCGATCGTCGGGCTGTTCGTCTTTTCGATGATCATGCTGGTCCTGTCGGCGAACTTCCTGCAGTTGTTCGTCTTCTGGGAGGCGGTGGGGCTGTGCAGTTATCTGCTGATCGGGTTCTGGTACGAGAAGCCCGAAGCGGCGGCCGCCGGCATGAAAGCGTTTGTCGTCAACCGCATTGGTGACTTCGGTTTCGCGACCGGGGTGTTCCTCATCTGGACGACGTTTGGCTCGACGGAATTCAGCGCGGTCCTCGGCGATTCGGCGGCGATCGCGAAGCTCGCTTCGACCAACCCGTATCTGCTGACCACAATCTGCCTGTGCCTGTTTACCGGGGCGATTGGCAAGAGCGCCCAGTTCCCGCTGCACGTCTGGTTGCCCGACGCGATGGAAGGACCGACTCCGGTCAGCGCCCTGATCCACGCGGCGACCATGGTGACCGCGGGCGTGTATCTGGTCGCCCGCTGCACGCCGTTGTTTCAGCTCGCCCCCGACGCGCAGGTGTTCGTCGCGCTGATCGGTGGCATCACCGCGCTGCTCGCCGCCCTGATCGCTCTGACTCAAAACGACCTGAAGCGTGTCCTCGCCTATTCGACCGTCAGTCAACTGGGATTCATGTTCC
>JAPLOC010000265.1 GCA_026692825.1 Planctomycetota bacterium
ATCGCCGAGGCGCGCGAGTTTCCGCTCGTCGACAAAGTGCGGCTGCTGGCGCGACTCGCACGGGCCGTCCAACGGTTGCACGATTCCAACCTCATTCACGGCGATTTGTCCCCCAACAACATTCTGGTCCAAAAGGGCGATCGCATCCGCCTGATCGACATGGGTCAGGGAGGCCGACTGGCCAAGGGATACCAGTCGCTGCGCTCGGTCTCGGGACGGGCGGGGACGGAGGGTTTTTCGCCAGCCGCGCTGCTCGCGCGCAAGGAAAAACCCGGCCGGCCGAGCGACATTCGGCAATTGGTCGCGGTCGCGTACCACACGTTCACCGGCCACTCGGCGGGTTCGGATACTGAAGAGGCGGGCAAGGCCCGGCGGACCGCCGAACTTGACCAGGCGGGGTTGCCGCCGGCGCTGGTCCGGTCCCTTTTGAAAGGGCTGCGCGACCGCAATTCGCGACTCGAAGACAACGCCCCCGACCCCCGGCTCTACGCGACCGCCGGGGAATTCGCCGACGATCTCGACCTCTGGTGCGCGGCTCGCGAAAACCGTCAGAAGCGCTGGCGGGTCGCCCTGCTGGTGACTCTGTTCGTCGCGCCGGCGCTGGGGCTGGCGGGTTATTTCTGGAACCAGTCGGAAGTCGCCCGCCAGGCGTACGAAAGCCGGCAGGTCGAGGAACTGGTCGACCAATCCGACCGGCTCGCCAACGCGTCGCACCCGGCGGTGAAGTCACTGCTCGACGCCAGTCTCGAAGAAAAACGAGCCGAGGATCATGCCCGGCGGACCGGCGACCCGAGCGAGGCCAAACGGCACCTGGTGGCGCGTCGCGAACTGTTGCGGCGGGCGATTCGGACCAGTGAAGAACTGCTGCGGTGTCAGCCGTTGCGGGAGCATCTGACGACCGTCTTGACCAAATCCCCCTGGACGATGTCGGCCCCCAAGATCGCGCGTTCGGTCGAGGCGCTGCGAACAATGAGCGAAGAGATCCGGCTGCTGTTGGAACAGGGCCAGACCGACGAGGCGTTGGAAAAGCTCGCCCGGTTCCATCGCCAGCTCGCCGAGACTGCGGATGAAAACACCGCGGCCCGTGCGGCCGCCGACTCGCGGGACGGGTACGAGCGATTGAAGAAGCAGATCCCCGAGCGACTGCAATTGCATGCCGGCCTCGCCCCGATCACCGCCGACTTCGCACGGGCGGAACAGACCTGGACGGCGGGAGAATGGGACGCGGCGACGTTGTCGTTTGGGCAGTTGCAGCAAACGCTTGATGGGTGGCTGAAGGAGAACGCGAACGCGGAGGAGTTTGCGGCGTTGCAACAGGCGTCGGTGGAGTCGATTGAGCGGTTGGAGCGGGAGAAAGGGGAGTTTCGGACGGAGATTGCCCAGCAGAAGACCCGGATTGGCGAGCTGCAAACGCAAATCACTGATCTGACAGCCGATGCGCTCAAGAAACAGCAGCGACTGGAAGCGAAGTTGTTGGCCGAGGAGACAAAGCGAAAGTCGACGGAAGGGGAACGCGACGCGGCAAAGATGAAGGTCACGAATCTCGAAGGCGATCTCAAGGTATCGCGCCAGAATGAAGTGACTCTCACACAGAAGAAGACGGAACTTGAGAAACAACTCACGGCAGAAACGAACCAGCGGACGACCGCGGAGCGGGAACGGGATCTGGCGCGGACGGAGAATGGAAAACTCACGGAGCAGTTGACGTCTACGTCAACGGAACGCGACGAGGCCAAGTCGAAACTGAATACCCAGAAGCAACTCGTTGCGGCGGCTGACGATGACGTCGAGAAATGGAAGAAACATGCCGAAGCGAGTGCGAAGCTGCTGAAGGAACTGCAGGCGGCAAAGATTCCGACACCGCCGGGACCGCGACAGCGCGTTGATACTGTGAAGGCGAGTACCCGAATTGCGGAAGCGAAGGAGGCGGGGGAACGGTTGGTTTTGAACCTGAACGGCGTGGAATTCGCGTTTCGGTGGTGCCCGAAAACGAGTGAGCCGTTCAAAATGGGGAGCCCAAAGAACGAAGTCGGGCGAGATGACAACAACGAAAATCAGGTCGATGTGACGCTGTCGCACGGCTTCTGGATGCTGGAGACGGAGGTCACTCAGAAGATGTGGATCGCGGTCATGGGAACCGCCAAGGCCGCTAAGTGGACGAAGGAATATGGGAAGGGAGACAACTACCCGGCCTACTACATCGACTGGACGGAAGCCAAGAAATTCGGCGCGACCCTGACCGAGCAGATGCGGAAGGCGGGAGTGGTTCCCAGCGGCTGGATGCTCGATTTGCCGAGTGAAGCGCAATGGGAAAATGCGTGCCGCGCGGGAGGAAAAGGGCGATTCTGTTTCGGCGACTACGAGAAGTTGTTGGAGGAATATGCGTGGTTCGGCGGAAAAGGCGGCCACCCCTATCATTCAGTCGGGACGAAACGAGCGAACGCCTGGGGCCTGTTCGATCTCCACGGGTCAGTGTGGGAATGGACCGATTCGTGGTACGACACAACGCTGAAGGCTGGCACGGACCCGCGTGGTCCTACAGTCGGCTCGTACCGCGTGAACCGCGGCGGCAGTGCCTGGGGCGACGCGGCGAACTCGCGTTCGTCCTTCCGCGGCAGGTACGACCCGTCCGGGTCCAACCACGACCTGGGCTTCCGACTGCTTGCGGTTCCAGTCCGCTGAGCCATAGAGTGCGGGATCTCGATCCCGCCTTTCGTTCTACCTCAAAATACCTC
>JAPLOC010000266.1 GCA_026692825.1 Planctomycetota bacterium
CCAAAACGGAGCTTCGAGCCACTCCTGGTCGCGCCGCAGATCGGGGACCGGATGCGTCTTGCTGCGGAGACGATTGATCCGCCGATAGTCGGCCAGCACCGAATTGTAAATCGCATGCAATCGGGGCAGGTCCGCGAGAACCCGACCGACAAATCGACGAAAGCAGTCCAGTTCGCACAGCCGACTCAGTGGCAGCTCCAGGTTCCCCCACCCGAATTGCCGTTCCAACGCGGCCCGGGCGGCGGAAAACGCCCAGGCCGGATTCAGGAGTTTCTGCCGGGCACGGACAACATTGTCCCAGAACGCTGGCAACACACTTTCTTCTATCAGAACGGGCGAGAATTGACTCAATGCCCGAAGCGCACTCTCGCCGAACTGGTCGAAGACCGACCGATTCACAACGCCCGCCTCCTCCCATGGACCAGTGGCGTGCGGGACATCGTAGGGAACGGTGGTGAAGTGCGGTGCCTGGGGATCGCCAGCGGGCAGCATGATCGTTGGCGGGGCCGCGGTGTCGTTGTCGACGATCAGATTGAGGCCGACACCGTTTCTCCGCCGGGCGAGTTCCGCGACGACAAAATTCTTCACCCAGACCCCGGGATGAAACAACGCCGGTTGATGCCCGGTAAGATACCACTCGCCCGAATCCAGCAACTCCTTCGCACTCTCATCCGTCGGCTCCCCCGCTTCACCGACCCGGGCGTGTCGGCAATCAACCGAGGTGGCACCCAAAAAGTCGCGCGTCCAGTCTTGAGCCGCGACCAGCACTGCGCGGCGAGCCTCCCGTCGCTCTTCCGGACACGGGGCCACCAGCGGGGCGGCGGAATCTGCACAGCGAACCTGGGCAAACATCGCAGCATTGTTCGCGGCGCACTCTCCCAGTCGGCCGAGTTCCGGGATTGCCAGCACCGACAGATCCCCCGCCGGGGTCTTCCAGCGCGTGCGGCGGGCAGAATGGTCTCCGGGAGAAGTCCTCACCGGCGACGTGGATTCCGTCATGGGAGTCGCAAACCAGCCAGGTTCGAAGGGAAAACGCTTGTGGGGCGAACGACGTCAACAGCCGACGGAACACTCCACCGGCGCCGCGTCCCGTTGGGCGATCGCCGCTTCGAGCACCGACCGATAATGCGCCACCCGCACCGAAGCGTCATCCAATGCACCCCCAAAAGAACGTTTCTCTTCGAGATAAACGCGCGGGACAGGAAATTCCACAATCCGCAACCCCGCAGCCACCGCCTGAACCCACACTTGCAGCGGCATCGCATAGCCGTTGTCCGTGATGTCAAAATGCCGCAGCGCGCTCACTCGGTATGCTTTGAACCCGCAGAACGCGTCGGTCAGCTTCAGGCCCAGCCGTTCGTTCAGCTCGGCGGTGATCTGCATATTGATCCGCCGTCGATCTGCCGGGGCGGCGTTGTCCCCCGCATAGTCCTTGAGGTATCGACTTCCCGAGACAATGTCGACCTCATCGGTCAACGCGGCGACGAGGTCTGGAATCAATCGCGGCTCGTGCTGACCATCGCAGTCGATCGTCACCAGAACGTCGATGTCGGAACGAAGGCAATAGTCAAACGCGCTGCGAAGTGCCGCACCATATCCCTGATTGGTCGGATGCGTGATCACTTCCAGATTTGGAAACGCGGCCAGCTCGTGTGCGGTTCCATCGCGCGAACCGTCGTTCACCACCAGAATGCGCGGCGAGTACTTCCCGACCTGCGCAAGCACCTCGTGGATGTGCGACTCTTCATTAAACACCGGCAACGCCGTGATGAACTCGTGCATCGGGCTATGAACTCAGTGAGGGTGAACGAACGACCGCGTCTGACAATATCTTAGGGGGCGGGGCAAACGGGAGGAAGCGGGGCGGTTCACCGAACTGGAAAACTGGGTCGTATCAATTGTCCCAATTATGCCGGATGTGTCACCGTCACGACGTCCACCGCCCCGGATATCGCATTCCGCACCATACTCCGTGTACATTTCGCTTCCGCACAAGGGCTCGTCAGCCCCCGATTCGTCAACCCATTCCACTACGCGACAGCCAACCATGAATCTCAATGCTCCCGTCGAAGTTCTTGCCGAGGGAAAGTACATGCGGATGGTACGGCGTGGAACGTGGGAATACGCCGAGCGGAATTCCGCGCTGGGAGCCGTGGTCATTGTCGCCGTCACTCCGGGTCGCGAACTCGTCTTGGTTGAACAACACCGGGTACCGGTCAATGCCGCGGTGATTGAACTCCCCGCGGGCCTTGTGGGAGACATTCCCGGCGAATCGACCGACGATTGGGGCGTACAGGCGAAGCGGGAGTTGCTGGAAGAAACCGGTTTCGACGCGCGACGGGTCAAGCATTTGGCGACCGGCCCCGTGTCCGCCGGTTTTGGAACAGAGGAAGTCGATTTCTACCTCGCCACGGGACTGAAACGAGTCCACGCTGGCGGGGGTGTTGAACACGAAAACATCACCGTGCATGTCGTTCCCCTGGATCGCGTGCCAGCCTGGTTGAACCGACAACGGAAACGGGGTGTTCTGGTCGATCTCAAAGTGTACGCCGGGCTGTATTTCGCGAGCGTCGCCGCGACCAAACAAGACGCTGTCCCGCTCCCAGTTGCGCAAACGCCCAAGAAATCTGTGAAGAAATCGCCGTCGGCCAAGCGATCCGCCGAATCCAAGAAACGGTCGGGGCGGTAGGTGGCCGTCCAACCGCCAAGAAAGTCCTGGATCCGACCCTTCCCCCAAATCATGCCCCATGCACGTCATTTCGCTCGATCACCTTGTGATGACCGTCCGCAGCGTCGCCGCCACGTGTGACTTCTATTCGAGCGTATTGGGAATGGAAGTCGTCACTTTTGCCGAAGGGCGAAAGGCGCTGCGGTTCGGGGCGCAAAAGATCAATCTGCACGAGCGAGGCCAGGAATTCGAACCGAAGGCGGGGCAGCCGACCGCGGGTTCAGCCGATTTGTGCCTCATCGCCGGAATTCCGCTGGATGAAGTCATCTCGCATTTGATTCGACTCGGGGTGCCGATCATTGAAGGCCCAGTTGTTCGAACAGGAGCGGTCGGCTTCATTCGCTCGGTCTATTTCCGTGATCCCGATGCCAATCTGATCGAGGTTTCGGTCTACGATCGGTCGACGACGATACCGCCAGTCACCCGATGAACGCCGCACTGCGCCAAAAGCCGAAATTCGCCAAATCGACTGAGTTCGGATCGGATGTCTGGGTCGGCGGTGGAGCGATCATCTGCCCTGGTGTGACGATCCGATCGAGAACCGTCATAGGGGCTGGAAGCGTCATGACCAGGGACGTTCCCGAAGTCGTGTTCGCCGCTGGAAATCCCTGCCGGGCCATTCGGGAGATTGCTGAAGGGGAGTGACGAATGAACCGGACCTTGACCAGCGCCGCTTTCGACTCCACCAGCAATCGATCTGCCTCGGCACCGCTTCTATACTGAATCGATGTTCCAGAATCGGTTGCCGATCACGTGGTCCACGAGTTTCCGATGGCGACGATTGTACACAAGACTGGAAAGCAGAATCGTCCGAAGACCGCCGTGAATTGGAAGCGATACCGCTGCGCCTGGATGACATGCCCTTGAGCATCCTAAAAAGAGGACACCCTTGAACACGACCGAACTTCTCATTCGCCTGCACCAGCACCGAGCGTGGGTGAACGGCAATCTGTTGACAACCGCCGCAAGCCTCTCCGACGGGCAGTTGCGAATGCCGTTCCAGATCGGTCAAGGTTCGATCTGGAAGTCTCTGGTCCATCTCTATGCTGCCGAATTCGTGTGGCTCGAAGCCCTGCTCGGCAATGACGACCCACTCGTTCAAGGCGACTTGCCAGGCAGGCTGCCGGGAAATCAGCAGGGTGACGGCGGAATCACGGACCTGGATGACCTTCGGCACAAATGGATCGCCTTGGAACAACGATGGGGCAGGTATTTGGCTTCGCTGACGCCCGAATCGCTCGATGAAGTCGTGTACAAGAAGAGTACGAGCTACGGCCTCGGCAAACGGTTCGGAACTCGGCGAGCCGATGTCCTGCTTCACATCTGCACCCACGCTCACTACACGGCGGCGCAGGTTCTCAACATGTTTCGGCAGACGGGGACGGACAAGCTGCCGGAAACGATGCTCATTTCGCTGGCTCGTCAGGAAGCGGAGTTGTCGTGAGCACGATCCTCTTCCTCCACGGCTGGACTTCCGTTCCAGGGGGCGTCAAACCGACCTATCTCAAGGACCACGGCCACACGGTCATCAATCCGAAGCTTCCAGACGATGACTTTCTCGAAGCCGTTCGGATTGCCCAGGGTGAATTTGAACAGCATCGACCCGAGGTTGTGGTGGGGTCGTCAAGAGGCGGGGCGGTCGCCATGAACATTGACAGCGGAACAGCCAAACTCGTCCTGCTTTGCCCGGCATGGAGAAAGTACGGTTCGGTCCGAAGTGTGAAACTCGGAACGGTCGTTCTTCACAGTAGAGCCGATGACGTGATTCCGTTTGCCGACTCTGAGGAATTGGCGAAGGACAGTGGAGCCACTTTAATCGAGGTCGGCACGGATCATCGGCTGGCCGACCCGGAGCCGTTGGAAGCGATGTTGAGGGCGTGCGAGGCGACCCATACCGAGAGGGAATACCTATGACCGCAATTCATGCTTTGATTCTGGTGACGGTTCTCGGAGCCGATCCGCTCGGCCCCGGCGATCACACCCGCACCGTGCTGATGGGCGAGCAGAAGCGGACGTATCTCTTTCACGTTCCCAAGGACTACGATTCCAAGAAACCCGTTCCGGTCGTGCTTGCTTTACATGGAGCGGCAATGGATGGCGCGATGATGGTTCGGTTTTCCGGCCTCAACAAGAAATCCGACGAGTCTGGCTTCGTCGTGGTCTATCCGAGCGGTTCGGGCGTGGGACCATTCCGCACCTGGAACGCTGGCGGGTTCAGCGGCAAGATGGCCGAAGGCAAGGCCGACGACGTGGCCTTTATCGGTAAGTTGCTGGACGACCTTGGAACGGTGGTCAATGTGGACGAGAAGCGGGTCTATGCTTGTGGCATGAGCAACGGTGGCATGATGTGCTACCGCCTCGCCGCTGAATTGTCTGACCGGATCGCCGCCGTCGCACCCGTGGCCGGAACCATCGCCATTGAAGAGAGCAAACCCAAACGGCCCGTGCCGGTCATTCACTTCCACGGCTCCAAAGACAACATCGTTCCCTTCGAGATGGTGAAGGGCAAAGCACCTTCGTTCATGAATTTGAAAGGCGTCGAGGACTCGATTCAGACCTGGGTGAAGTTGAACGGCTGCGAGGAGAAGCCGAAGACCGACACGATTTCCAAAGATGGCTCCGAGGTCGTCCTGGTCGTCATTGAAGAGGGCGGTCACACATGGCCGGGCCAGAAACCGCCCGTGGGCTTCATCGGCAAGTCGGCCAGGAACATCTCGGCGAATGACCTGATGTGGGAGTTCTTCCAGAAGCACAAGTCTTAGAGCAGATGTTCTCCGGGGCGGGCCAGCCTGTGCGAGATCGAGGCATGGGATGTGAACTGCCAGCAGTATATCCACAAGCGGTTCTCGCAGAACCTGGTCGCTCCCGTCATTGAGCAGTTGCAATGCCGCATCACGGAACTTGAATCCAAGCTGAAGGCTCTCGAAACGAAAGGACAAGGTTCGTGAGCGAACGTACTTCGAACGATCATTGCCGCGATCATTCCTGCCTGACATGTGTACCGGCCCG
>JAPLOC010000267.1 GCA_026692825.1 Planctomycetota bacterium
CCGATGAGGCCGACGCGCTGCAGAGATCGCTGGATCGGATCACTCAGTCGATGGAACAAATGAAATCCAAACAGGGCCTGGTGACACCCGCGGCGGGCGTGGTGGAACCGCCGCGTTCTTCGAAACGCTGAAATGCAGAACGCGCGGCTGGGCTGACAAAAAACAAGTCCTTTCGAATCTGCCGTGCGAATGGCGATCCTATGGCCAGGGATTCATCATCACCGGGTTTTCAAGACACCAATCCGGCATTGGCGCGTCCACGGAAAACTGTTACGAACGGCCAGGAAGTTGTCCGCAGATTTGGCATGAACCGCGCAGGGAGGCGACGGAAAAGATGATTGTTCACCATTTGGGCTATCGAACCGGCAGCATTCTGTGTGCCGCGATCGTGGCAATCTTCTCCGCGTTTCCGGTCCAGTCTTGGGCTGACGAACCTGGCGCTTCGACTTCGTCGAAGGTGACGGCGGAACCCTCCGACGTGCGACGCAGTGCCATGGGCCGGCATGGGTGGCTGTTGGATGGCGTCCCACAGTGCCTCGATCAGTTAAACCGGTTATACGACGCGGTGGCGGCGGGTGAGGTGGAGATTGCAATCCGCAAGGCCCCCAAAATCGCCGCCGCGACCGCCGCAACCTTTGGTCCCGATCATCCCAGGACGAAATTCGTCCGTTTGCAAACCGCTCCCATTGGCGACCTGGAACGGCTTGATCTGGAACAGCGGCAGACCATTGTCAGCGCGGCTCAGCAATGTCGACGTGCCCGAACGTTTTTAAGTGAGAACGACCGCGAGGGGGCCAAAGCCGCTTTGTTGGGAGCTGTCGCGAGTCTTGACAAAGTCTCGGGAAACCGCCGATTTCTGGCTTATTCCTGCATCATCCAACTTGCGACTTTGGAGATGGAAGACGCCGAGTACTCTCGCATGGGGGAGCGACTGGACCGCTTGCTTGTGGAATTGACTCCACTCCAAGAGGGGACGGAATCGTTGACGGGGTATTTGTGGCTGCTGAAAGGATACGTGCGACTGGCTGAGGACAACTCGGCAATGGCGGAGGAGGCATGTCGCAATGCGATCGCGTTACTGAAGCCGCTCGCCCAAGTTGAACCGAATGGCACGTTCGCACGAGACTACTCCCACGCGTGTCTCATCCTTTCGATTCTGTTGAACGATCGAAATGAACCGTCTGGGGCACTCCAGTTCGCGAGAGAAGCGTTGCAACAGCAACTTTGTTTCGATTCGGAGAATCGCCCGCATTTGCTGCGAATCCAGATTGAAATCGCCAGAAGTCTGAGTCGACTTCAAAAAACAGTCGAGGCCGATCTGGTGTTCATGGGGATTATCCGTCAACTGCTGCAGATTGCGGCGACACGCGAGAAACAACATTCCGAGCATTCACAAATTCTTCTTCGTTGTGCGATTGCCCATGTGGAACACCTGCGGTTGTGTGGTCGGGATGAACTGGCCGCCACGCAGCAGGCCGCAATCGAAGCGTGGATTCAACGTCCCATGTATGGGATCGCTCAGGCCAGGTTTCAGGAGGTGACCCGGCCGGGTTTTGTGGCTCAACCAAAAACCACCACCGGAATCTATCCACAGGTTGTTGCTCACTTCACCGTGGAAGTCACTCTCAAACAAGCATCTCAAAGATGTCTGGACAAGATGGTACTGGGCAGGACCGGGGAAGCACTGACAACCGCGAGAGAAGCGTTGAGCCAGGCTTCGAAGACGCTGGCTCGCGACGATTGGTCCCTTGCGAACCTGTCACATTTCGCCCAGACCTGCGAAGACACTCTGCGACTTCCCGAGAAGTCGCAGAAACTGGTCACCGAAGCGTACCGTCTCCAGTCGCTGGATTACAAATCGAAGAATCCGCAGGACACGCTCGTGGCGATGCGAAACTCGCTGTTCAAGATTGAAGAGGCTTTTTCCCCGCGCCATCCGCACGCGATACAACTTCGGTTTGGATTGACGGGACTCGAACTCAACTCGGGGGATCTGAAGGCGGCGCAGGCGAATCTCTCGGGACTCGCCGAGCCTCTGGAGAACGCCTTTGGCGCGGCCAGCCCGATTGTCGCGAAATACTGGGTGTGGAGTGCCCGGGCGGAACTGTCGGCGGGAGAGCCAGTGATCGCGGAACAATTCGTACGACGGGGCCTGGCGATTCTCGAACCGTTGATTGTTCGAGAAGGAAATCCCACGCACATTGAAGATTACCTTGTCGGCAAAATGGTCCTGGTGCAAATCCACAAAGCACGGGGCGAATGGGAAACCGCGCTCGACCTGATCCGGCAAGTGTCGGATCTTCAGTCAATCATCAACGCGCCGTTTCAGGAACGGGCCGGAACCTCGCTGGTGGTCGCGAATTGTCTCCAGCAACTGGGACGCATGGAGGAGGCGACGGTACTGTTGGACCGCACAAGTTTCTCCGCCCAGGCTCAAAGCAGAAACAAAAACGCGCCTTGTCCACCACAGGTCGCTCTCGACACCTATACAGTGTATGCGCAACACCTGCGTCTGACGGGTCAAATCGACGAAGCGGATGCCTTGCAGAAGTCACTGGATCTGGCAGTTCAGAGGATGGACAAAAAACAATCCAAGGGGGAACTGGTGACCCCTGCGGCGGGTGTGGCACCTCCGCCGGCGTCTTCAAAACGCTGACCGTGGAACACAGTAACGACGACGGGGCGGGTCACGCCGCCGGCACCAACCCCACGCGGACCGCCTCGCGTTCCAGTTCCCGTTCAACCGTCAGAACCCGGTCGGTGAGTTCATCGATCGCCACCTCGTCCAACGCGCTCAGGCGGCGTTGCGGCGCGCGGGGGAGTCCAAAATCAAATCCCAGCCGTTTCATCGCGTGTTTCAGCATGCTGATGTTGAAGCTGTCCTGCTCACGGGCGCGATAATCCTCGATCGGCAGAATCTGCTGCTGATACCGCATTCCCTCGGCGTACGCGCCTGCGGAAAAGGCGGCGTGCATCGCCAGTGTCAGATGCGGGCAGATGTTGCCCGCGCCGGTCGTGTAGCCGGTTGAGCCGGCGAGCAGATAATACGGCGCGAATCGCTCGGCGGATCCACACAACCATTCAATCCGGTCGCCGTCGGCCAGCACCACTTTGCGGAAGTCGTGCAGATTATTCTCGGCGTACTTGATTCCCACGACGTGGGGATTGTCGGCCATTTCCAGGAGAAGCTGGTCCGACGGAATGGGGCTTTTCTTATAGATCAGCGTGGGACAGCGAAGGGCGTCGATCACCGTGCGGTAATAGTCGGCGACCCCGACGTTGCACAGATACGGGTGCGAGAACGGCATGAACATCACACCGGTCGCACCCGCCTCGAGCGATCGCCGTCCGACATCGATCGCATGGTCGAGTTGCAGCCCCACCGGGGCGAAAATCTGGGCCTCGGGACCTGCTGCCTGCCGGGTGACCTGAACCAGCAAGACGATTTCATTGGCGGAGAGGCTGTGAAATTCGCTGGTGCCGGCGGCGGGCATGTAGACCCGAATGCCGGCCCGCCGCATGCGGTCGATATGTTGGGCCTGCACGTCGAGATTCAGTTTCCCCTGGGAGTCAAACGCCGTCAGGGGAACCAGATGGACGGTGCGCAGCCGGGAACGATCGTAGGGGGAAGACATGGCGGGCGGAATCCGATAACTGGTAGTGGGGAGTCAGAATGAGCGAGGGACAAACCGCGAGTAGACACTGCGCTCGATCGAAAACGAGACAACAGTCTGGCAGAACGGGTCAATGGCTTGGCGGTCACCCGCATTTTTACAACCACTCGATGTGGACGCTACGGAAGGGAGATGCTCGAGGGGAACAGGTTTCAACTGCGCGGCAAATGGCAGTCGATAAACGTTTTGGCAATGCGGCAGCCCCTCGGGTTGTTCGTTTGGCCCCGGGACGTGATTTTTCGCATCGGACGCACAGCGGGGCAGTCACCCAGAGAGTACCGCCTACGTTGTTGCCGTCGCGAGAGGTCAGGTGATTCCGGCAACGTAGCCCGCACTTTCCAAGCGCGCGGCCCGCTGGGCGTGCGGTGGTCGAAAGACGCACGGGAGGCGGCCCCCAACGTGACCGCTCAATTGACCGCAATTCCCTGCTGAGATAATGTCTCGGGGAACCAAATTTCGCTTGGTGCGCAAGTTCCGCTGGGACCATCCCTGAGGAGGGAGTTGGTTTTGAAACAGGCGGGCCGTTCTGCGCACGAAGCGAGTGGCGATTTCAGGTGGTGTGCGATGGTCCGATTGGCGATCTGGCTGTTGGTCTTGGGAATTGGATCGATTGTTCTTCCAATGATGGGGATGCAATTCAAGCTCCTGAGCGCGCTGGGTGACAACGCCCCTTACGTCGGCGGTGGTATGGCCGCCATCGGTTTGGTACTCCTGATTCTGGGAACGCGGGGGAACCAAAAAACTGACGATTGACTGTCGAACGGACGGTGAATTGACTCCGTCCCCAATTGTCTGAATGCCAACGGCACGCTTTCGTCCCGAGACGGCAATTCGAGAGATCGACCGATTTCTCGACCACTACCGGCACAACGTCGCGGATCACCATGACGTGAAGTGTTCGCTATTCCGGCGTATTCTCGATGGAACGATGACACCATCCGAACGCCGCCGAATTCGAAGTCCAATCGCCTATCTTTGGCGATCCCTTCCGGATCTGGTGCTTGCCATTGGCTGAGCGGTCAATTGGCGGGGACGCTGGACGTCGAACGTCGTCATGATCCCATGTACGCGGGTTGGAACGCCACCCCGTATTACGCATTCATCCTGGCACTTTCGAGGATTTGGCGAAATCGGAAACTTGAAATCGATGTGCCGCTTCCGATGAAACTCGGGAGTTACGCGGAGGCATTCGCGGCCTGGCATGATCCAGCAGGGTTTTCCACCTTTGTCTCCTGGCTGTGCGATGAGCATGTGTTCGAAGCACGGGCCGTGAACGGCAATCATTTGCGGTTTCCGGGAATGACACTCGCGTATTTCCCGGTTGAAGTCTGCGCTCTGGCGAGAGTGAGAGAGAGCATGGGACTGGCGATGCCGATCGTGACACATTCCTTTCTCCAAACGCCACTGCGAGACATCCCGCGCACGCTGACGACCATTCGTCACCCGCTCCTGGAAGAAATCCTTGAGTTCCTGTTGCTGAATATCTCCGGACTGTCGGAATGTGGTCTTCCCAAACTCACTTCGCCGGATGCGTGAAAACCGTGTTGAGCCGAAACGTGGGAAGTGGTCCGGCACGACAAGCGGAGTTCCGTGGGGATTCTGTCATTGAACCGGAACGAGTCGTGCGATAACGTCACGGCGAACTGGGGACTCGTCAGCCGGTGTGGGACTAGTGGCGAAAGTTCAGCGGTAACGGGTGCAAATGTCACGGACGCACATGACACTCGTTGTCACGTCATTTTGCGCACCAATGATCAAGGTCAATGCACCTCCGATGCTACTTGAGCAGATTTTTCGGACGGATTGTGTAATCCGACATCCGGTGGTCGGCGTTCCTGAAAAATGGCGTGAATTCGTGGAGGTCTCGACAGTTGACAGCATTGAACGGGTTTTTTCTATTTTGCCATCGGGAGATAATTCGAGAATGGCTGCGCGGTGTCGCGAAACGGCAGATTTGGGCCTGATTCCTCCGTCCAGTCTACGGGACCGCAGAAACGCCAGGCTGTGGAAGCTGGCGCTCGCGTATTCGGAGGGGGACGCGATCTGGTTCAACTATCCCGGGGATGAGTTTCTAACCCATCGTGTGTTTCTGCCGTCGGATTATCTGTGCCTGGTTTCCCGGCTCGGTACTTTGCAGTTTGGCCGGGCGTCGGGCGTCATGCTATGGCCTCGTTCGATCGAAGACTCGCTTTCGTCGGTGAATAGGCGGACGCAGACGAAGTTGGTGCCGTTCTATACTCATGGCACCGGAGACTTTGATTGCTGGCGAGCGGGCGATTACTCCAGCATTGTATTTCACGACCACGAAACCGGAGCGGACACACAGGTGTGTTCGGCCAGCCTTGCGGCATGGATCGAGATGCGTTTTGGCGAGCATTGTGATGCCGAGTAGTCACTGGAATTCCGCGTCCCCTGGACGAGATGGAGTGCTTCGTCGAATTGACGGTACCAGTGCGGCATCGTCGGTTGACGAATTGGATCGTGACTTCGCCGAACTCTGGCTCAAGCTGTTTGCCGTGCAATTGCCACGGTGCCCGACGAACAAGTGGACGACCATACTCGGAGCCGTTCAGGTGTGGCACGGAACCGTCGCACTGATCCCCTGTGTCGGAAAGAATCTTCGAACGCAGGTTTCCGGGTGCGGCCTGTATCTCTCTGCGTTTCATTCGCAATGGAACCGGACTCCCGACGCCGAACTGCCATCCGCGGGGAAGCGGCTGGTCGAGACGATCAGTGCCCAGTTGTTGAATTCGTTTCACCAGATACAGCACGAGCCATCGGTTCGGACAATCCTTGACGAGCGACCCGTCCCGTTCTTTGTACTGACGGAACCGACTGAGCCGCCAGTGATCGAAACCATTCTGCGATGATGGCGGCGAAATCCAAGCCACAAACAAGTCCTGCGATTTCGCATTCAAATTTGAATCGTCCCCTGTCCCAACCGAATAGTCGGGCAGATTCCGTTCACATGGTCCGTCCCCCATCGACCACGAGGCACTGCCCGGTGGTCAGGGTGGTGCCTGTCGCCAGATAGAAAACGGCGTCGGCGATGTCTTCGGGCATTGCGGGACGCTGCATCGGGTAATTCGCCGTCCGCTGTTCCAGTTGCTCTTCGGTCATCACCGCCCGGAGCCAGCGGGTGTCGACCGGGCCCGGGCAGACCGCGTTGACGCGAATCGCAGGCCCCAGCACCCGTGCCAGGGACTTGGTCATGGTGTTGAGCGCCCCCTTGCTGGCGGCGTAGGCGATGCTCGATCCCTCGCCCCCGATCCCCGCGACCGAACTGACGCTGACAATCGACCCGCCCCCCGACTTCTTCATCAACGGAGTGGCGGCTCGCACACAGAAGAACGGCCCTTTCAGGTTGACTTGAAGAATCCGATCCCACTTTTCTTCGGTCAGCGCTTCGAAGTCGGCGTGGTCGATGAACCAAGTCGTCCCCGCGTTGTTGACCAGCACATCCAGTCGGCCGAACTCCGCTTCGACCTGCTTCAGCATGTCGCGAACGGCGGCGTCGTTCCCGACGTCGGCCTGCACCAACAGCCCCTTCACATGGCACGCCTCGACCAGCTTCAGCGTCTCACGCGCTTCGGCCTCGCTGCGGGAGTAGTTCACCACCACGTTGTAGCCATTCTCGGCGAACCGCACGGCGCACGCCCGACCGATCCCGGTCGCCGACCCTGTGATCAGGACCACCTTGTGTTTGACTTCAGACATCGTTGAATCCAGATTTTCGGAAGGAGGGACAGGGGGCGAGATCGGGTGGGTCCAGGTAGGAGTTCGTCCGCAGGCTGCCGATAGAACGCGGAAACGACTATAACGATTCCGGTTTCCTGAGAGTACGCCGCGACTCGTTCAGGTGCGGCCACTCGGGAAAATATCAACCGCCGTCAATTCAACAAATTCCAAAATTTCTCACATTTTTTGTTTGCATTTCCAAAAATATCGTTTATCATGAATCGAACATCCGTACTTCCCGGCAACTTTCACTCAGTTTTGCGCTTCACGTTTCACGTCTCTTTCGGTTGGGTTCACGCGGGTTGTTCACACAGCCGGCGTATGTAGGTTCGGGCGTTTTGGCAGCGTGGTTTCGTTTCGTTCCTCTGAGATTACGGAGAGCGCTCATGCTCCGTCGTTCGTTTTGGCTTTTGGTTCGCAACTGGGTTGGTAGACTGGGCGCTGTGCAGGGGGGGGCATTTTCCGCGCTCGGCGCAGGGCGGCCGTTCGTCTTGAGGCACTTGAGTCGCGAACGATGCTGGCGGCTCCCGTCGCCGGCGGCGATTCCTATTCTCTAATCCATGATCGCTCGCTTTCCACGATGGCGGGCGTCCTTCAGAACGACAGCGACGCCGACCACGACCCGCTCACCGCGTCGTTAGTCTCCACCGTCTCTCACGGCACGCTGTTTCTGTATCCCAACGGGAACTTCAACTATACCCCGAGTTCCCACTACGTCGGGGCGGACTCGTTCACCTACAGGGCCTACGACGGCACCAGCTACAGCAATACTGTCACCGCCAGTCTCACGGTATCCAATACCGCGCCGGTCGCATTCGCGGACAGCTACACAGTTGCCAAAGACCAGTTTGACTCTGCGACCGAATTCGCCGCCGCGCTCACCTCCAACGATACCGACGCCGACAGCGACACCCTGGTTCCCGTTCTGGTGACCGGCCCCACGCATGGCTCGGTCACGCTCAATTCCAATGGCAGCTTTCTCTACACGCCAAATACCAACTGGTTCGGTGTCGATACCTTCGCCTACGAGGCGAATGATGGTGTCGCCGACAGTAATGCGGCCACGGTTACGCTCACGGTGACGTCACCCTTCAGCTCGCAAACCAATCTCAGTGACGTTCCTATCGCCGGCGCACAGTCGTTCGGCTCATTTTCCGCATCGATTCTGACAGGAGAAACGCAGGTTGCCGCCCAAGCGGGACAGCGAACCTTGCTGTACAATTCCGTCACCACCGAACTGAAACCCGTGATCGGTGTTGAAACTCAATTCGTCGGTTCTGCGACCCCCAACAGTGTCGAAGCTCAGTTGACGTTCAACGGCACCCAGTCCAATACCGTCTATTTCTCGACCGCGAATCTCATGCCGGGTGACCCCTTGCGCTTCGCGCTGCAAGCGGATGCCAGCGGTCTCGCCACAGGTCACTACAACTGGACGGTGCGACTGGTCGCACGCTATGGCACAAAAACCGCGACCCGTGATTTCACCGGCAGCTACGACGTCGTCAATCGCAACTCCAGCGAGTTTGGCCCCGGTTGGAATCTCGCGGAACTTGCCCGACTCTTTCCCACCGCTGGAGGGCAACTCCTGGTCAGTGGCTCCGGTGCCAGCCTCTTTTTTCCGGCGACAGGTGGCGGGGCATTTTCCAGCCCGGCTGGCCCGCTCGCCTACTCCACTCTGGTTCAGTCGGGATCGAATTTCACTCTCACCGCCAAAACCGGCGAAGTTCAGAACTTCAACGCGCTGGGCCTGTTGACGTCGACTGTCGACCTCAACGGCAACACGGTCACCTACGCCTACACCGATGCGAATTCGGATGGCACCGCTGCGGAACTCGCCTCGATCACCGATCCATTCGGCCGAGCGACAACATTCGCCTATTCCTTGGGAAAAGTCACGTCCGTTACCGATATCGCGGGGCGAGTCACGGCGGTTTCACGTGACGGATACTCGCGCATCACCACCGTCACAAGTCCCGATCCTGACGGCGCGGGACCGCTTTCGTCCCCCGCGACCAGCTACGTTTACGACGCGTCGAACCACATCACCAGCGTTTC
>JAPLOC010000268.1:0-904 GCA_026692825.1 Planctomycetota bacterium
ATCACTTGCCGCTTGATTTTTCCGAGAGGAAGCCCAAATTCGCCATACATGCGGTCGCACCGCTTGAAGCCGGCCCCCGGGAACCCCTCCACCAGCAAACAGAATGGATCCCGGCGGATGCGGTCCGGTGCCATCACACCGAACCGGGCGATGATCTTTTCGTAGATCGACGCCTGGAAACCGCGACCGTCGAGAAGATTCGTCAACGCGATTCGGGTGTCTTCGAATTTCGCCTTCTCGGCCAGTGACGCCGCGGCTTCTCTGGCCCTTTCGAGATTCAACCCCTGAATCTCCCTGGCAACTCGTTCGGGATCCGTTCGAAGGACTCGGCACGCTGCGCCGGCGTACTGGTCGAACAGCCGACTGGCGATCGCCGGCCCGATGTTCGCCGCGTTCTTTTCGAGGTATTTGATCAGACCGCGCCGACTCACCGGCTCGGCCTGACAGAACGAACTGAACGAGAAGGTCTTTCCGTACTGGGGGTGCGGAGGTTCCCAGACTCCGAAGAATCGACAGGTCATGCCCTCGTAAAAGTTGTTGGCCGGAGCGATCCCCTTCACGCTCTCGCCAGATTCCAGGGACGCGATTACAAACGGATCCGGTTCTTGCCCGGGAAGGACTTGTTTGCGGAATCTGATCCGGGACACATCCCCCGTATGTTCAACTGTGTTCGCTCGCATGGTTGACTGAATTCCTTCCCGTCACTTGCTCAATTGCCGCCGGCGTGGGCGGGTCAACAGCTACTTCGCGATGATCTCGGCCAGTTCGTTATTCGCTGCCACCAGGAACGCCCGGGCCGGCCCGGAAAGTCCAGTCGTTTCGGTCGTGAACGAGCAGATCGTCCCGATTACTGCCGCGTATCCCTTGAATCGTGGGAATCCCATGCGCGACATGATTTCCATAT
>JAPLOC010000268.1:948-17209 GCA_026692825.1 Planctomycetota bacterium
GTTCGAATCGGATTCTCTGAGGGTGCAATCACTGAATCGCAACGATGAGGTTTTTTCTCCGCCAGTTCCTCCGCAGTTGGGACTTCGCTGATCAGATCCCGCGTTCCGGGCCGCATGGTGAAGATGAATTCCACGCCGCAACCATCGCAGACTCGCCGATGGAATCCGGGATCTGCCTTGCCCATATCTCGCCCTGGCCCTTGGATCTCCCCGCAGTGCCGGCAACCGACTTCGGATTGTGAGATGACTGGGCGCGGCATGGTCTTTGCCTGAAGAGGATTGTGGAGATGAAATCTAGAGACAATTGGGGACGGCGGGATTCGAACCGCGCACAGTCAACTTGCGACAGCCGATTGACTGTCGGCCTTGCTCTCCAATCCCAGTGTCAACCTGGGCGATTGCGCGTCCCCTCATTTGCCCGTGTGGTGGGCTTCCCGTCACATTTGGCCGTGACCGCTTCATCTAATGTCGCCCCGTTCCTCGCCTCAATCAGATCCCTCAGATCCCATCGAGTCCAGAGATCGCCGCAGTCGGCTTCTGCTGTTGGGCGGCCGCCGCCGGCTTTTGCGCACCTTGAGCTGCCGCCGCCGGCTTCTGTCCAGGATGCGCCGCCTGGGCCGCCTGTCGCCCGCTCGGCGGGGGCGCGGTCGGAAGAACGAACCGAGACCTCCCGATCGCTTTGAGCGCGTCGAGATTCATCGGAGTGTCCGCGTTCTCGGGAGCGTCGACCAACGAACACCCGCGACCGTACTGGAACTCGTAGACTTGCTGGGTGATTCCGGCGTTCTTTCCGGTTTTCGGAGTGTACGACCGGTGTTTGACCTTCCCGATGAACTGCATACCCTTCAGTCGCGCCGCGAGCGTCGTGTGCGCGATTCGTCCCGTTCCGGTGTCCGGGTCGATGATCGAACTCGTTCCGGTTTTCGGGTCGAGAGTTTTCTTCAGGATCCCAATCGATACCAGGAACTCCAACAGTTCCTGTTGCGTCAGGACATATTGGGACGTCTGCTTGTTTGGGTCGTTTCCGACCATGATGGCTTTGGAAACCGAACGCGATGGAAGTGAATTGAACCCTGTGGGCACGGACCAGGAACCGTGTGCAGAACCCGCAACCGCAGATTCACGTTCGGTCGCCAGTTCGTATTCGCCCCCCCGTTGGGATCCACGAATTCGTCGGTCGCCTCCTCCACTTCGAAATGGTACGTCCCCGGCTTGTCGACAAACCCTTTGCCGATCGCTTCACCGTCGACGCCCTCGGCGTCCATTGTGAAGTCTTCGCCGCCAGCGCCGTAGGCACCGGTGTTGAACGCGTCTTCGCTGTACTCACCCTGTGCGTATCCAGTGGACATGCAACACTCTCCTTCTTCTTGAAAGACTCAACTGAACTGAAACGGAACACTTACTCGACGGAACACTTACTCGCGGGCGATCTCCAAAATCACTTGGTGATCAGTAAATCTAGGATGCCGTGTGAGCGGCGGGGGTTGCCTGAGACGGTTCGGACTGCACGACATTCGACACCCAGGTGGCCTCATTCGCCTTGAGCTTCTTGGCTTCGAGCTTCTTGTCCATGGCGGCAATCAGAATGTCCGCCTGATCTTCATTCAGGAATCGGGCGGAATTGAACCCGTAGTTCTGCATCATGATTTCCTGCCACTTCGGGAACGGAATATTGAGACCTTCTGGCGAGAGCAAGAACGCCAGATGTTCTTTTTGGGTCACGGTGATCGTCCCCTCTTGCGGCTCGGCCGGCTCGGCCAATTCGGACTGCGCGACCGGTTCCGCCGATTCCTGTCCAACAACCGGAACGGACGCCGGATCAGAAGCGGCGGCCGGCGCGTCGGCGGACTCATTCCAGGGGACTTCACTGGCGGCCGGTGCAACCGGCGCGGCGTGGGCGGAATCAACAACCTCGCCCACGCCTTGCGCGGCTGGAGCTGGTTCCATCGCACTCTGCGCCGTCTTCTCCACCTTTGCCGCCGCAATCTCGCCGCTCATATCGGAATTCACGGGAGGAAGAACCATCCCCCGCGCCATCGCCGCTTCGCGCTCCATCGCCGCTCGATCTCTCGCGGCTTCCTGGCCTCGCGCAGTGTCCGCCGCAATCTGCTGTTGCGCCCGGAGCTTTTCGTCTTCCGACATGAATTCCGTTTGAACCCGCTCGCTCGGCTTGAGCTTTTCATAGTTCACGGGATTCAGCATCAGGTGCCGAATCTTCGCCGGCGTGCAGTCCTCGACGACCGGTGTCAGCACCGGGGACAAGTCAAAATCCCCAGTTGTCGGATTCATCACGGCGTGAGTCAGTCGCGACTTGATGATGCGGGCGATCGGCTTCGCGGGTACGATCCCTTTCTGATCCGGGAATCGTCGCAGCTCCAGGTACAGCGTCGCGAGTTCGAGGATTGTGTCTTTCCCTTTCGGTTCGCGCCTTCCGGTCGGTTTGCCCCCCTTGAATTCGTCGCGCATGTGCGAAATCAGACAGACCGTTTGGACCTTCGGCGCGAGAGCGCAAAGGATCTGCTTGTACAGAACCTTCATGCACCCCCAGACCTGCGGTTCACTGGTGGCGAACTGGTTTTGAGTCTTCCCGAAGTAGCCGGGATTCTTCCTCACCCACTCGGTACACCCGTCTTCGATCTGCGAAATGTCATCGATCACCAGCGCGTCATACTGCCCGGGGGCGATGGATTCGCAGAACTTGCGGAACCAGAGGAACGCGTGAATCGGCTGGAAGTTTCCATTCTGAAACAGCTTTGCCAATTCGGCGGGAACGTCTGTCCGATCAAACCCCATCGACTTCTCGTAAGTGGCCGACCCCAGTTCGAAATCGAGGACTTTCGTTCTCGCGCCAGCGACCTGGAGGCCGAAGAGGGTCTTCCCGGCGGCCGGTTCGCCAGTGACTGCGAGAATTGGAATCTCGAACCCGGCTGGCCAGAGCCTGGGCGGAGGGGCGTTGCTGGGCGTGGGCGGAGCGAGCGTGGGCGCTGTGGTTGACATGATTGAAATCCTTCCAGTGATGACAGAATCGGGCTTGGGTGGTGTGGTTCCGATGGCGTTTCGAATGGTTGCTGTGCGAGAACTGCGGTTGTCGTGCTATTCCGTCCAGAACCCCCGCCACTTGAGGAACAAATCGCGCGTCGCCCAAATGTCACTTTCGACGTACGCCCGCAGCTCTCCCGGATCCTCGGCGAGCATCCGCTCAACCTGCCCCCCGTCGAGATCTGGCCGCTTCACGGCGACCCCGTAGAGTTTGCAGAGCTGTTTCAGTCCAACCGCCGGGATCCCCTTCCCGAATCGTTTCACCGCGAGGTCGACGACGTCGCGGTTTTGGAACGGCGAGTCGCTCAAGATCTTCAGCGGATTGACTCCCAACACGATCGACCGCGCCCGCAGTACGTTCATGTCAAAGCTGATCACATTGAACCCGACGATGGGCGAGAACCTGGCGATAAGATTCCAGCAGACTTCAATGATCTGCTTTTCAGTGATCGGCTGGCCCGCGGAAAACTCATTGCACCGATCCCCGATTACCAGGGACCGCGGAGTCGTCGCGCCAATCGCCCAACCGACCGCAACGACGCGGCACATTTCGGGAGAGACTGACATGTCTTTGCGGCGCTTGGCGTGGGCGGAGAGATTCGCCTCCCGGGCTTTGAGTGATTTCTTGAGCGAATCGAACACGCCCGATCGCGGCTTCCGTTTGTCCGCCGGCCCACCGCTCCCCCGGGCCTGTTCCGCTTCAACCATCCGGTTCAGCCATGTGAACTCAGGATTTTCCCGCTCAACGAACGATTCGATCGCCTGGACAGTCCACTCGCACGCTTCCTCCACGGGGGGGCAGTCGGCGTCGGGCTTCTCGGTGAACTCGGGAATCTCGGCCAGTCCGAAGAATTCCATCCGGTCTTCATCGGGGACGGTTTCGAAATCAAAAAACAGGTGATTCGAGAATCCGCCGGTCGCGGCCGGTTCTTCCGCCACATTCCCGAATGGAAGGATGGAGGGGGCCGATTGCCTGTGGGAATCGATCGCGGCCGCCTGGACTTTAACCGCCGGTTCTTCCGGAGTCACGGTATCGAACTCGTCATCGAGCATGTCGAGATTGAGTTCTCCCGGCTTGGTGGCCGGCTTGGGACTGACAGCAGTTCCAGCAACCCTGGACGATGCCGGCGTCGCCCCCTTTCCATCGTCCGTGAAGAACTCAAAGCCGCTCGCATCAATCGCCATATGTCACCACCACTTCCAACTGAAGGAACATCGTGCAATCCAACCATGGGCGCACCGATAGCGCAGACACAGCGGGAAACCAAAAACACCAACCACGACCACACCAACGAAACACACCAAAAAAGAAGCCTGCGGGAGGTGCGGTGGCGCGCTCCGAACTGGTCCTCATCAGTCCGCAATGTTCGCCCGGTGTAAGGCGAAACATTGACCCCCGCAGGCTGTACAAGACCCGCCCCGAAATCGCACTAACGGGACGGGTGACTCGCCAGCAATTGGCGAATCGGAAATAGGGGAGGCGGGATTTGAACCCGCGATTTCCAGCTTATGAGGCTGGTGAGATGGCCGCTTCTCTACTCCCCGAAACTCAAGTGCCCTTCGCGGGAATCGAACCCGCATTTCCCGCTTTCAAAACGGGCGTCCTACCGCTAGACGATCAAGGCGTTCCACTGATGAATCCACGGAAGTGGCTTCCGCTTCTCTACTGGTGCGACCCGGGCGAAGGGAATCGCACAGCATGGTTCTTGTGATCCGGCATTCATCTTGCCGGCGTTCTCCCAACTCACTCCCTCAACTCCCAACTCACTCAAACGCTATCGCCCTACGCTCTACGCTGTACGCTCCCGACTGTGATTCCATTCTGAGCATCCACTCCAGTCGGGATCGGGGGGATCCATCCACTCACGCCGCCCGTCTCGGCAACCTGCCAGAGACCCCCTCGCAATTGGGCGACGCACTCGGTTTTTCGCTTTCGGTTCCAACATCACCGCCAGCATCCAGTTCGTTTCGCAGGACTCGAATATCCCCGGGCGCTTTAATTCCCAGGCGAACCTTCCCGCCTTTGATTTCCTGGACGCTGACGACCACATGGTCGCCGATTTTGATTGACTCGTTGACCTTCCGCGACAGAACAAGCATCTCAACTCCCCCGAACGTAATGGCACCTTTTGCTGTGCCGTGAACTCAAAACTCACCGCCATGGCCCCCGCCACGACGATCGAAACTCAATTGACTTACGCTGTAGGCAAACTTCCATTCCGGTGGATGTATGCTCGCAACGCTTCGCCACTCACATACTTCTTGGTCCCGAGCGGATCGATTGCCAGCCCCTTTCGCTCTGCTTTGCAGATTGCGGACCGGCTTATTCCGAGCAGTTCCTCAATGATCTCCAGGGGGTACGTTTCTCCGTCGCGTATTGGCTGGACGGCGCGAGGTTGCAGTCGTGTTTTCGGTGCGGACTTCCGCACCGCCGACTCACCGCGCCGCTTCCTGATCTGTTTCACGTTCGCCTCATGCTTCTTCGTTTCGGGTTTCGACAATTCGTCGTTAAGTCACCCGCAAGTCACCGGTAAGGCACCGGCAAGACGAAAGATACACACGACAACGGAACCGGTCAACGGAAAGATCACCGGTTTTTGAAAAAAACGCGACCGCCTTTCATGCGAAAGTGACTTGCCGTTGACTTAAAGCCATGTTGGGATAGAGTTACGGGCGTTAGGACGACTTCCAGAATTTTTTCGAGAGTCGCAGGAAGCCGACCGGATCAAGAGGATTCCGCCCCCTCGTGAGACCAGAACAGAACAACCAGAGTCGTCATCATGCGGCGAGATTTGACCCAGGCGGAGATCGGTTCCGTAATTGAGCAGTTCGGCGAGGTCATTGCGACCCTCGCGAGAACTCAAGAGATGCTGAAGGCCAACGGAATCGACAGTATCTTGATTCACGCAGATACCGTGCTGTCGCGATACCTTCCCTCAATCCTCGATTGGGCGGAAAAAATGGAGGTGGACGCGAGAGCGGAAGCTCGTGCGAAGTCGCTCGGAAGAAAGTCCAGGGCGAGGGAAGACAAGGAAGAACACAAGAAACGAATCGAGAAAGACCGGGCGAAGAAAATGGCGAGTTCGGCGTCAATCCCAGCTCCCACTGCGACTGGCGCTCGCCCCGGATCCCGGAAGCGATAGGCGAGAGCGACCATGGCGGGACGCTCGGGACAATGGCGAGTCGACGTTCTCGACAAATCGGCGCGAAGATTCCTTCAACTTCGCGCCCGCAACGCCACAACCAACCAGGAAAAAACGCGATCGGCAAAAACCGCCGTTCGACGGGACGCGGAGCGCGCCGCCGCAATCTGGGAATCAGACCTCAACCAGTTCGGCCCGGAATCTCCCCTCTCCGCAAACCTCGCATGGTTCGACTTCACCCGGCAATACCAGCTCGAACACCTGCGGTCGCTGGCGGAGAGTTCAGAGAAGCGGGCCAATTGGGCGCTCCGCGAGTTCGAAAAGACCATGCACCCCCGAACCATCGGAGAAGTAACCGCCGAACATCTCAGCCAGTTTGCGGCGAAGCTCCGCGCTCGCAAGGTGGCCGAGTCGACAATCTATTCGCTTCTGGGCCAGGTCCGGGCGGCGTTCGCCTGGGGGGTCGGTGTGGGGCTGGTCGATGCCGTCCCGCGGATCCCGAAAGTTCAGCGTGCGAAAACCGGATCGAAATCCAAGGTGATGAAGGGGCGGCCGATTTCAGATTCAGAATTTGAGCTGCTGATCAAGGCGATTCCCGAGGTCGTGGGGGACGATCGGGCCGCCGAGTGGGAATTCCTCCTGCGTGGACTCTGGCTATCAGGAATGAGGATCGAGGAAGCGGTTCTGATGCGATGGCAGGCGATTCCAGGGCGGGCCAGTGACTGCATCGTCCCAGACTTCTCGGGACGCCGGCCGATGTTCCGCGTCCCCGCCGAAGGGGAGAAGGGGTTTCGGGATAGGATCCTCCCGATGACCCCCGACTTCGCCGAATTCATTTCGAAAGTTCCCGCCGAGCTTCGAACCGGATTTGTTTTCAAACTCGCCCGGAAGAAAGTAAAATCCGCATCCCCTGAATCGCCGTCGAAATGGTGGGTGTCGCGCACAATCTCCCAGATCGGAGAGGAAGCGAATGTTATCGTCGACAGTCGCGGGCCGAAGTTCGCTTCTGCTCACGATCTGAGGCGATCATTCGGCACCCGGTGGGCGAGACTGGTTCTCCCCCAGGTTCTCCGCGAACTGATGCGACACGAAAGCCTCGAAACGACCATGCGGTTCTACGTTCAGATCGAATCGGAAACGACTTCCGATGCGGTGTTTGCAGCGTTCCAGGCTGACCGGTCGCGGAATTCGGCCGAAACGGCGCACGAAAAGGGGGACACTTTGGGGGACACTGATTCCGCAGAAGTGACGAAAACCCCATAAAACAAGTATGCCCCCGTAGCTCAGTTGGATAGAGCAACGGATTTCTAATCCGTCGGTCGCAGGTTCGAATCCTGCCGGGGGTACTGAGGATGAAATCGCCGATAACGCAAAAGACGCTTGCTCCAGGGGGCTGAACAGGTGGTTTGGGCCGTGAGCCACCCCCAATCAGGAAGCGATCGTGAATAGCCGCTTCGGGGCAGGGGGGCCTAAATTCAAAGTCGCTTTTTCGGACGCGGCGAATTTTTGAATCGGTTCCCGGGGGGAAGTGGGGGACCGCGATCGTCCGGGAAAAGTCGGAACAAACCTCCTTTTCGTCACAGTGGTTCCCTGCGAGCAACGATCGTAGGGGAGAAGGGGGATTCCGCTTCAAGTTGGGTGGTGGGCCACCCGACTGGATAGACACAATCGGGAAGCGAGAACGCACAGGATGCGCGGCGACGGGTCTCCGGTCGCGCAAACTTGACCGCTGGAAGCAGTTCGGACTAGAATCCCTCTCTGCGCCAGGGACGGTCCCCAATCGAGGGAGACTTGGGCTCCAGATTCCACGGAGCGATTTGCGATGCGAACCTTGAACCGCAGACAGTTTCTGAGTACATCGGCGACGGTGCTTGGTGGAGCGATTCTGCTCCCCGGGTTGGCGTCGGCTGATGTGCTGCCCAATCTGGAACACTTCGCGACGCCGCTCATTACCGGTGAGGAACAGACCGCCCAGAAAGACATCTGGGCGCTCGAAGTGCGTTACAAACCGGTGCGAATGATTTACGCTCCGGTCACCGACGCGAAGACCGGCGCGGCGAAGAAGCAGTTGGTGTGGTACTTCGCGTACCGGGTGGTTGTGCGACCTTCGTCGCGACTTCCCGACGCGTCGTTAAACACCCCGGAACGGCCGTTGTTTGTTCCGGAATTGACGTTGATCATTGAGGACGAAGGTCGCCGGCGGATTTACCCTGACCGGGTTTTTCCCGAGGCGATTCCGCTGATCAATCGGCGGGAGAAGCATCAGTACAAGAGTTCCGTGGATGTGGTGGCACCGTTGCCCCCGATCACACCCGATAAGTCACGTAAGTTCGCCACTCTCGATGGGGTGGCGACTTGGACGGGAATCGATCCCGACACCAACTTCTTCGCGATTGAAATGGCCGGTTTTTCGAACGGCTACAAGGTCGCGATCGACAACGATAACCAGGAGACCGTCACCCGACGGGTCGTACGACAGCGGTTCTGGCGTCCCAGTGACCGCTTCAACCAGGACGAAACGGAAATCCGGTTCAAAGACGAACCGGAATGGTTCTATCAGTAACGGCCGTTCACCAACGGCTGGATCCTCAAGCGGCTGCACCAGGCGCAAAGGCATTCGGAAGACATGGCTCACAAGAAGGGACAAGGTTCCACCCGCAACGGTCGAAACTCTCGCAGTCAACGGCTCGGCGTGAAGAAATACGGAGGTGAGGAAGTCATCGCCGGCAATATCATCATCCGACAGTGCGGTACGAAGTGGCGTCCCGGCAAAGGCGTTGGTCTGGGAAGCGACTACACGATTTTCGCCCTCGTCCCCGGCCGGGTGAAGTTTGACCAGGAAGGCCGTCGCGTGAACGTCATCTCCCACGAAGCACACGCGGCCGCTGCGGCCGCCGCCGCCAGCAACTAGGCCTCACGCTGAGGGGCAGGGCGTTCGTCGCATTTCCTCATTGCGGTGCAAATCTCGCCCTGATTTGCAGATGGTTACGTTTCGATCCCCACGATTTCGTGGGGATCTTTTTTTTCAACCACCGGCCAGAACTCCACTGGCAACGGCCCCAGATTCCGTTGGGCGATGTGCTGAGAGTGGCGTTCGCCACGTTCTCGCTCAAGGCTCCCTCGCTGTTGGCATTTGCTCAGCGTCGCCCCGATACGAACGTGCGCAATTTGTATCAACCACCCGCCTGAATCGCAGAAGGGTGTCACGGCCAGCGACCAACGGGGGTAGGCCATGCGAGTGCCAACTGACGCTGCCACCGGAAACGCCGCCGATTTTGGTATTCAAGCGGGCGGTTGATTTGAATTGCGGGGGACAGGTGCCCAGTGACACGGCGGAACAGCCAGCAACTCACGTATGCGTCCGATCGCTTTTTTCGGACAAAAATCGCAAGGTCGGCTGGTGGGTGGCCCCAGCCTTCATGCGGGCATTCGCCGACGTCCAAACCGCGGAAATGCTCGACTTGCCGCGCCCCCGTTTGGAGACCGGAAAGGCGATTGTAGTTTCCTGCCCGATGTCGGAAGAACAGGCCGATCTGCAGCACGAACTCGTCGCCCGGTACGACAAGCTGAGAACCCAGAAAATTGATCCCCGCGTGGACAACGCCCTGGCGATCACGACCGATGGCAGAAAGCTGGCGCTCGACGGCCGCATGCTTTCACCCAATGCGGGGGAATTTGCCGCTTCGAAGGTCACTGCTCTCATTGAGAACGTCGCCAGGATCTGGGAACGGACAGCGAACAATCGGGGAACTCAATTGGTGTTCTGCGACATGGGAGTTCATGAGACTCCTTGGGGATTTTCGGCCTACGGGGAAATCATCGGGAAACTGATTGAACGGGGCATTCCCCGAGAGCAGATTGCCGCCATCGGCGATGCCGATTCGGATGCGAAGAAGCAGGCATTGTTCGACAAGGTTCGGAACGGTTCGATCCGGGTACTTCTTGGAAGTACCCAGAAAATGGGAACCGGCACGAACGTTCAGAAACGTCTTGTAGCCCTCCATCACCTCGATGCTCCCTGGAAACCCGCAGAAGTGGAGCAACGCGAAGGACGCATCCTACGGCAGGGGAACGAAAACGAAGAAGTCGCCATTTACCGCTATGTGACTGAAGGGTCGTTCGATGCCTACATGTGGCAGGCTCTGGAAACGAAGGCCCGGTTTATTTCACAGGTGATGTCCGGCGACAACGCACTCCGCCAAGCAGAGGACATCGGTGGCCAGGAACTATCCTATGCCGAAGTGAAAGCGATTGCCTCGGGAAATCCGGCAGTCCTGAGACTGGCGGAAGCAGATGCCGAACTCAAGCGGTTGCTGCTCCTGAAAAAGAACCATGCCGACGAACAGTTCATCGCACGGAGAAACGTCCGAACGCTTCCTGAGGCGATCGCCGGACTCAAAAGACGGCTTGAAGGATTGCGATGCGATCTTGAGACAGTCAACGCTCATTCGGAAGATCCGATAACAATCGGCAACCGGCAATACTCCATAGCAGAATCACTGGAACCTCTCGGAAGGCGTCTCGACGAAACGCCGAAGAATGTCTCCGAAACAACTGTGATTCCGCTGGGACTCCACAAAGGCTTGCAGTTCGGAATCGTCCTGCATCCGCAGTGGCCTCGCGAAGTCTCCATTCAAGGAACGATCACAAGGCGAGAGACTCTGTCGCGAGCATGAATGCCCTGGACCGGCTGACAAACGGGTACAGTCGAGAACGAGATCAAACTCAGCACGAACTCGACATTGCCGAGGGGCAATTGCGGGACTACGAATCGCGACTCGGAGTACCATTCCCGCATGAGGGCTACCTGGCCGAATTGACAGGACTACGTGATTGGCTCCATGCGCATCTATCGGGCGAACCACAAGAGATCGGCACCGAGTCTCCGATTACAGCGGTTGAGCTGGCAGAGAGAATTCAGACGCTGCGAGCGAGTTACTTGGTGGAAGCCGCACCTCAGCGGATCTGTAGTCGTCGGGCCAGCGGTGAGACGCCGGTAACGACGCGGATTCGAAAACGAGGCGGAGAGGGCGACGGCGGAGAGGGCGACGAGGCTGATTGGACATGTCGAGATGCACACACCAATGGGGCAGTGCCCGATACCGCCAACTTTGGGGGTAGTGCGGTGTAATCGTATTCACCTATGGACGCCAGCATTAATCGGATTTTCGCAACGGCAGGAAATGATCTTCGAAGCGGATTCACCCGAATCGAGAGTTACTGCCTGGATGATCTTAAAAGGCAAAAAATCGAAAAGGAAATTCGCTCGGCAGGCCAACTGCGGGTCGAGCGGAATGCATTTCTGATGCAGGATGGCGAAATTCGTCACTTTCTGGTGAATAGGTAACTTCAACCGAGGTCGTGGCCGCTGGCTGACCGGTCGTTGAGGTCGTTGAGCGTGCGAATCCAGGTATTGCAGAACGTTGCGCTCTCTTCCGCTGCAGCGAGCAGTTTGTCGGCGGGAGGATCGGCGCCGGCCATCAGAGTAAATTCGCCGATCGCGACAGTTGTAGCTGGATTCCTAAAGCGATTGTTCCGGGATGGCGATGGAAGTCGCGGTAGTGACTGTGAGCCACACAAGAACACTTCGTTCTGAAAATCGTCGAGAATCGCAACTTGACGGACGTTGAGCCGAAAGAACTTCGGATCCAGCGTCAATTCCCAGCAGGCGGGAGAGTACAGCCGAAATTCTGAACCCCGGACGGTGGGCTTGGAGCGATCGAAACGCGTTTCGACATCTTACACAGATTCCGGCTCAAAAATCACTTTACCGACCTGGACGCCATTTCAAAGCCGCTGGCTTGAGGTAACGGAACCGTCTGCCGAACCTTTCCAATCGGCCCTGTATTGGAGATTTCGGCACCGAAGCGCCTCTCCATGGCAGTTGGAACCGGACGCGAATTCCAGGCCTGACAGAATCGGACAGTCGGCCGCCCGTCCGGCACTGTACAAAAACGTCGCCGCCCCCAGAATTCCCTGCATTCCCGGCAATTTGTAGTGTCCCAGATCTTCCTCCCGATTCTGTTCTTTCTGGCCAATGCCACCCGCACTTGAAATTCGGCGTCAGCATCGAAATGATGGGGAGCGTCCTGGAGAGATAGGTGCCGTATGGGTCATATTTTCACAACCCCGCTGGACCGCTTGGCGGAGCATTGTGCGTACGAACTGGGCCTGGAGACGTTTGTCGAAACTGGGACGTTTCGCGGTGAGAGCGCCGGTTGGGCTGCCGAGCGGTTTTTTGACGTGATTACGATCGAGCGGAAGCCAGAGTTTTATGCGAAAGCGCGAGACTGTGCAGTGCACAGCAACATCGCGTTCCACTGCGGGCATTCCCCTTCGATATTGCCGACGATCGTGGCACTTCCCCAGCCGAAACTCTTCTGGCTGGACGCCCATTGGTGCGGCGAACATGGAGATTCGTGCGGCAGGGAGGAGCAATGTCCCATTGCCGACGAACTGACCGCACTTCAAAAAAGTACGATCAATGACATCATCATGATCGACGACTTTCACATGTTCGCACTACCGCCCCCAGAACCGTTTCGAGCGGAACATTGGCCATCGCTGGATGAAATCTTCGCCCTAACACGCAAGTTGCCGCAACAACGAATCTTTGTGGTAAGCGACGCGATCGTTTTGGCGGGGGGACAAATGGCCGAGTCGCTGGCCCAGTTCTTCCGGTTTCAATTGCGGCCTGTCGGTTCCTCCTGAATTTACGAGCGATGCAGCCGTGATGCATTCCGGAATTACCATACGAACCGTCCGCACCAGGGTATGGGCAACGTGACGCTCTGGGCGGAATCCCGGGAGATACCGGTGTCAGTATCGACCAACCACGGTACCAGTTTGACGGCATCCACTGGACCACGCCGAGCGTGTGCGATAGCGGTGCTGGTCCCGTGATTGATCGGTGTGGGGTGGCGTGGGAGGGGAGCGGGTGGATTAGACTTTTGGTCAGGAAGAGCATCGCACCGACGGTCGACCGGCGCGTGTTTCGCACCGGATTTGGCAATTCCGCGTCCTCGCACGCCAGCAATTCATCTGAATTCGGTCCGGATACCTGCATATCCGGTTACGTATAGGTCAGTGGATTTCGGATGGTTTCGTGTTTGCACAGGGAAACCCCCACCTCGGTCGGATCAAACAGCAGCTTTCGCGCGATTCGTGCTATGAGTTCATTCGATTCGCAAACCAGCTCGGCGATGGCCCAGACGTCAACTTGTGGTATGCACTGTAGACCACACGAATACAAATAACCACCATTAGACGTGTAGTCAAGTGTTCATGCCCGATTTTTTTGGACCGTGATTCAAGAATCGGACATGACATCAGACAACACAAATACAAATACCCACCATTGGGCCTGTAGTCAGGTGTTCATGTCCAGTTTTCTGGGACTGTGATTCAAGAATCGCCATAACGTGAACCCTCAGAACCAGTTGTGATTGACGAAATGTTCGAACAAGTATACGTCTGTGTGCTTTTCCGTGGCCAAAAATTGAAGGTCGGCTGGTGGGTGGCCCCGACTTTCATTCCAAACCCGTGAATGGCTACCTTCTATCCACAGTCACGTTGGTGTTCCGCAAATTCGCATTACTTGACAATCCAAGAACTACCGCATGTGTCGGCTCGTAGCCATTAATTCCGTGTATCGCTACCTCCTGAAGTTTCTCGCAATCACAAATTTCAAGCGTCACTTGACCGCCAGTAACTCCAAAGCAACCGATTTAACATTCTCAAGATCTCGCAACATAATTCGTCGTGGTTCATAACATTCTACGATGTATGTAACATTCACGCTCTCCAGTGTTTTTTTATTCCCAATTTCGACCGATGTCGATTGCGTACAGTAGTCGTATACACACAGATTCTTCACAGACGTGCAGGTGCGCAATATTTCCGACACATCCGACGACGGATCGGAAGTGCGCACATGGATTGCCTCAACCGATCGACACATAGGAATTTGACAAAACGCCGTTGTATCGTTCCTATCGCGACAATCCAATCTGATCCCCGATGGGCGTGCAATTCCCTCGTTAAACTGCCGTCCGCGAAGCTCGGACAGATCGCAGCCGGCGTCTATCTTGACCGTTTCGAGCTCGGCTATGTCAGCCAAACTGTTGGCCAGTGACGGAGTGATCACGACTCTCGAGAGCGAGATCCAACGTACACCATCGAGCGATCGCAATTGTAGCTCTGCCTCAGGCGAAAACCGCCGTCCATTTCCGCTGATCTCGATCCAATCATAGCGCGGTACCATCTGCTGCAAAAGCAATCCGGGTTGGATTAGCACATTTCGATGCACTGGCTCTAGCTGCAACAACATGCAGCCAATTCCCTCTTCCTCCGCCCGTCTGGCAAAGTCACGACATGCCTGATTGTGCTGGAATGAGTCGGCAATCCGGCAAAATTCTACGATGCCGACAATCCCGAATCCGACCGCAAGTGAAATCACCAAGATGCGCCGTAGCATCAAATCTTCTTGGGTGAACAGGCTGGGTTGCATGCGTCCACTATCGCTGAGCCCTTTTCAGGATGTTCCCATTTTTTAGTAATACAACACTCCTTTTCCGCGCAGAGACACTTTGCGATCGCTTTCAGCTCCGCATTGTGATCTTCCAAACTGCCTCCACCATCTGGAAGTTTCGCGGTCCGCTTTCCCCACCGATACATCTCGCCTAGAATCTGAATCGCGACGTCTCCACAGCCCATGTCCTTTCCCGTCATTATCAACATCATGTACTCATATTGCTCGGTTACAGACATGTAGCCGGTGGCAGCGCAAAGCTCGGGATCCTGCGTATTGCTACATCGCACTTGTGGCCTTCGATCCTTGGTGTCAGTCGGAGGATTTCTCAGAGTTGCGAATCTACCCGCTATTGTCGACTCCCAATTGAGTTTTTCAAGACACATTCTCAAACACTTAATTCCGCAGTCAAGCCAGTCATTGGTTTTTGCGGACTCTGGAGGCGCTTCGCGCCAGGCGTTTTTGAGCTTATCCAACTTACTTGATAGAGCAGATTTCGCCGCGCTGCATCCCGCGGCTCCCACAATTAACAAGAGGCCGATCGCGATCGGAATAAGGACAAGGTTGCCACTCGGATCGAGGCAATAGGTAGGCCGTCCCAAACAGAACTGCAGAAGTGACGGATCGATAGTGGGGCGGAAAAAATCGTCCCGTTGGTACCAGGTCCGTAGGAACGTGAACGCGCGTGATAGATACCGATGTCTGCGTCATAGAAATGACAACCGAGAAAATTGGTCCATTTTACCGCAGACGACGGCAGCGGGATAAAGACCGAGGTCATTGCGGCAGGGTATCCGTATGGCGTTAGCGAAAACCGCTCAATTACAGTCGCGTCGCTACTGAACGTACCTGTGACGTTCCAATTCGCATCGTGCGAGGCATATAGACACTCATTGAGCGTCCCTCCTCCGGTCGTGTCACGATCCCGCACAACGAGATCGTCGATGTACCGGAGTCCCCAGACGAACTGCCGTTCGGCGGCCGTAGCGGCCCCCACGCGCTCTTCGACCACCTGCCAACCGGTCGAGAAGAACAGCTGGCGAGTTTCGCTCAGGACTCCGGCGATGTACGACTTGCGGACCACTCGGAACGTCCGTCCATCGTAGGAATTCTCCTGAACCGTCTGCAATGTCGGCACATCGACGAGTTTCACCAGCCGGTTCCACGCGTCGTACGTCGCGGAGAACCCTTTGGTCGGGTCCGCTGGCTGCGGAACGGTCGTCATGTTCCCGTTCCGGTTGTACGTCGGTGCGGTCCACGCCGAACCGACCGAGTTCGTCACCCCGGTAATCTCGTTGACCTTATTATCAGATCGCGACTGCACGAGATCCCAGGAGCTGTTCCCATCCGAGTCTTCCCGAAATCCCTGCCAGTTGCCAGTGGCATCCAGCGTCCAGCACTGTTCGAACGTCTTGGTTCCGCCGGTGATCGCGGTCTTCGAGCCGTTCAACGTCCCCCGCTGCATGTCGATCAATCGGTAGGTGCGGTCGTAAGCGTACAGTTCGTCAAACGCCTTGCCGTAGCTGGCTGCCACCGGATCTTCTCGGTA
>JAPLOC010000269.1 GCA_026692825.1 Planctomycetota bacterium
CAAGCGACGCAAAGACCAGGGGAAGTTCCGTTACGCCGCCGCTCGCAAGCAGGAGGCGGTTGAGATGCAACTCGCCTCCGAATTCGTCGACGAGTTCTTCGCAGGCTCGGCGGCCAACCTCGTGATGAGTCTGCTGGGATCCCAGCAGATCCCTCCGGACGACATCGAACGATTGAAGCAGCTTCTCAACCAGAAGACCCCCGGCTCAAACCAGCCCAAAGGAAAATCACCATGAACTCGCTGTTGCAGGTGTCGCTCCCCGGTTCCATTCTGTTGACCGTTCTGAACGCCATGGTTGCGTCGCTGCTTGCCTGTGGTGTCGCGCTGTTGCTCTGTCGTCGCGTGAGTTGGTCCTTGCCGACCCGGCACGCTCTATCGGTCGCAGCGATTGCCGTCAGTCTTGCCACGCCCCTGCTCGTTTCCGTCCTACGCCTTCCCCCGCTGTGGACGATCGAAGACGGCGACCGCGTCACGCTCCCGGCACCAACGGTATCCAGCCCCCCGGTTGTGACGACTTCCGGAATCGATCGCGAGGCGCACGCGGCTGCCAATTCCCCTTCCGATATAAGTCCGGGATCAAGTCAGACGATCGTCACACAATTGGCGGAGGTGCCGTCAACAGGTGTTGAGCCGCCCGACGGTTCATTGGATCGTGTCCCGGAACCTGCGGACCCAGCACCCGTTTCTCCCGTCCTGCCTGCGATCATGTCGGCAGGCACGATCGGGACACTGTTGTGCGGAATTTGGGTGATCGGTGTCGCAATTTGTCTGGGACGGACGATCGTCACACTACGCCGGTTGCGCCAGTGGACACACACATTGGTTGCGGCCGAGAGCGAGACTCTGGTCACAACTGCGCACGCCGTATCGATCGCGGCTGGACTGCGGTGTCCTGCCCCCGTTTACTGTTCGGCGCTATTGCCCGCACCGGTGACGTTCGGCTTACTGAACCCAAGGATTGTAGTGCCAAAAGAAATTGAGTTGGAGCTGGCACCCGATCAACTTCGGGCGGTGTTTCAGCACGAGATCGCACATATCGCCCGTCGAGATCTCTGGGTCGCCCTGATGCAGCAATGTGCGGCGATTGTGTACTGGTGGAACCCGCTGGTGCGTCTCGTCAATCGACGGATCGCCGACCTGCGGGAACAGATCTGTGATGACATCGCCATTCGTGACTTGCCCGATCCGGGGCGTTTCGCCGAAACGTTGATTCGACTCGCGGAACGCTGTTCGCCACGCACCGCGATCCCGGCGACGCTGGGGATCGGAGCGTCTCCGACCCAACAGTTGGAAAGTCGGATCCTCCGCATCCTGTCTCCATTGGGCGACCGCGCCGTCGGCTTGACGCGACGGTCGCTCGTCGGTGTGACCGTCGCTGTCGTTTTGATGGCGACAACGCTGCTCATGGCTCAAGTTCAGATGAAGTCACCCGCCGGGGAAAGGCCGGAAGCGCAACACTCCGCAATCCCGGAGAAGGATCCGTCCCAACACAACGCGCGTGATACAAACCGAGCGACCGTCGCGGCGGCCGCCGAATCGAACCCGACACTGACGGAACTGATTCGGCAGATCGCCAAGTACGAACAGCAATCTCTGCCGTTTGAAATCCAGTCGATGGAAACCTTTCGGTTCCCCGACGACTTGAGTCTCGAAGAGCGGGCGCGAAATCTGCGGGCCGACGGACGCAAACATCAGCGGCTGATGGAATATGCGCAACTCGCGCCGCGGATCTGGAGGACGAAGGAGACCCACTTGGTGGATGGCGAGAAGCAACCAGGAGGCCCCTGGCAGTCGTTCGCGGATGGCGAGCAGATCGTCCAGTCGTCGCCAGGTTCTGTGGTCATTG
>JAPLOC010000270.1 GCA_026692825.1 Planctomycetota bacterium
CGTCACTCATGATCGCTTGGCAAAGGTCTGGAACACCCAGACCGGCGAGGTGATCGCCTCGGCCTGGGAGGATGTTGAGTACGCCTGGTTCGGAGTCGACGACCGGTTTCTGGTGACGCTTCGCGAGTCGAAGTGCCAGGTCTGGGACGCCGCGACGGCGGAACCGGTTTCCCTCCCATTCGAATTGCGACGCGACGATTCGTCACACTGGAACGAGAATCTGGCGGTCGTCGACGCGCAGGGAGATCACCTGCTGTCGCTGTGCGGTGCCGACCTGGTCGTGTGGGATCTGTCGCCCGATTCGCGCCCGATGGAGACTGTGGCCGCGGAAATCCAGTCCGCCTCGGGACATTCCATCGACGCGCGGGGGGGATATTCGCCGCGGGCCGCCGCCGACACCGTCGCCGCGTGGAAGAAGTGCCGGGTGCAGTCCGAAGACGCGCGATCGAAGGACTCCCGCGACGCGATTCGCTGGCACGAGCAGTCGGCCCGGCTGTACGAGCAGGCGCTGCACACCGATCGTCATCATCCTCCGGCGCAAACACAGGGGTATTGGTTCGCGACCGGCTGGCATCTGGAGCGGCTGGTCGCCGCCGGTCGACGCGATCCGGCAATCCAATACCGACTGGGTCAGGCCCAACGGGAACTGGGTCGGTTCGTGGAAGCGGATTCGTCGCTGTCGGCGGCCCTGGCGGCGAACGGGGCGGCACCGGCCGCGTGGTGGTTCGCGCGCGGTCAGGCCCGGGCAGGGTTGGGACGAATTGACGACGCCATCGCCGACGCCGCGCAGGCCGTGGAAACTGGGTTCGACGAAGGTCTAACGGAACAGCCCGAATGGGCAAAACAGGGAGCCATTCGTGGATTGGATCGCCTGCTGATGAACTCACCGACGAACGTCGACCTGTTGCGTCGAAGGGCCGAACTGCATTGGAACCTCAATCATTGGGGACCGGGATTGGCCGACTTTGAGGCGCTGCTTGTGGAAAGCCCCGCCGACAAGAACCCTTGGCTGCACCATCGACGCGGAGATTGTCTGACGGGGCTGGGTCGGTTCGAAGAAGCAATCGCCGCCTATTCACTGGCACTCGGCCCCACCGAAGATGATCCCATACTCCTCCACAGCCGAGCCGGCGCGCGGGCCCTGCTGGGGCAATACGACGAGGCAATCGCAGACCTCGAGCGGGCCAAACCGCTCTGGTCGAATCCCTTCGAACCCACCATGAACGCGGCCCTGGTTCATCTACTGGCGGGGGACCAAGCGAACTACGAACGAGAATTGTCGGCGGCGGTGGAACCGATGATTGGCGCGTACGGTGATCGCTGGACCAGCCACATGCCCGACGAGGTGGCGATCGAAGTGACCTGGCTCGCCGCTCTTGGGCCGGCTCGGCAGCGAGCCGAACAGTATCTCGAACTGGCCGAGAATGTGGCGCGGCGCTCGCCTGACAATCCCCAAGCGCGGCTGTCGCTGGGAGCGATGCGTCTGGCCTGCGGCAACGCCACGGGAGCGGTCGAGGCACTCACGCCGATCGCAGAGAGTCCCAAGGGCTCGGTGACAGCGGCGGCACTGCTGGCGCTCTGCTGGACGGCTCAAAACGACGCGATCCAGGCGAACGTTTGGCGAGAGCGGTTGAGTGCACTCCTCGCCGGTGAGCAGGGCTCAGTTGCTTTGCCCTGGCCCCATGCTGCGTCGAAGAAAGTCCTGGTACGGCGGACTGAAGTGATTCCGTCGCCGCCAG
>JAPLOC010000271.1 GCA_026692825.1 Planctomycetota bacterium
AGATCTGCACGGTCGATGAACTCGTCAGCCAGCTTGAATCCCGCCGCAAACAGGGTCAGAAGGTCGTTCTGACGAATGGCTGTTTTGATCTGCTGCATGCGGGACATGTCAGTTACCTCGAACAAGCCGCCCAGGAAGGGGATTGTCTGGTGGTCGCGGTCAACAGCGACAACAGTGTCCGCCGACTGAATAAAGGGCCCGAACGTCCGATCTTCCCCGAAGCGCAGCGGGCGGCGATGCTGGCCGCCCTGGAAGCGGTTGACTATGTCGTCGTATTTGACGAAGCGACACCGCACGCGATTCTCGACCGACTTCGACCCGAAGTGCTGGTCAAAGGGGGAACTTACTCCCGCGAGCAAATTGTCGGTTGGGAACTGGTCGAAGCATACGGCGGTCGAGTGCTGCCGATGGGAGTCGTTCCCGGACTTTCCACGACAAGCATCGTCGCCCGGCTGCGTGACGAATCGCAACCCCGCCTGCACCAGCCGGACGCGCAGCCGATCACTTCTTTTGTCCCCGAGCGCAAAGCCGGATGAAGATCGCAGTCTTTTGTCCGAACTGGGTCGGGGATCTGGTGATGGCGACGCCCGCGCTACGGGGCTTGCGCCGCCAATTTCCGGATGCCGAGATAGTCGCGGTCCTAAGGCCCGTATTGGCCAGCGTACTGGCCGGGCTGGATCTGGTCGACCGCAATCTGCTGCATGAACCCCGTGCGCCGCGGAGTGGCCCGCGCACCGGGCTGTCTGGCCTGGCGTTCGCCGCCGCGTTGCGCGCCGAGCGGTTCGATCTGGCACTGTTGCTTCCCAATTCCTTTCGCCCGCGAAAACCAACAGCGTAGCCGACCACGCGGAGAGCCCTATCCTGTGCTGGATGAATACCTGCGGCTGGCCAAGGCTGCGGGATGCGAAAAACTCGATCGGCGGATGGAACTCGCGGCGCAGCCGCAGGACCAGGTGGCGCTCGACTCATTTTGGCAGGTGGTCCGCCAGGAACGCGGTGTGCCCGAGCGGGTGGTCTGCCTGAATCCTGGTGGAGCGTTTGGCGCGGCGAAGCATTGGCCCTCAGAGCATTTTGGAACACTGGCACGACGGATCGCGACGGAATACGGACGGGCGGTACTCGTCTTGTGCGGTCCTGCGGAACGGGATGTGGCACGTGATATCGTTCGATTTTCGAATCATCCCTCGGTCTATTCCTTGGCCGACGCTCCGGTTTCGATCGGACTCACCAAGGCGGCGGTGAGGTCGGCGGAACTTCTGGTGACCACAGACAGCGGCCCGCGGCACTTCGCCGCTCCGTTCGGTGTGCCGGCGATCACACTGTTTGGTCCCACCCATCCATTGTGGAGCGAGACGTATTACGAATTGGGTGTCTCCCTGCAACACCCGGTCGACTGCGGCCCCTGCCAGCAGCGGGTTTGCCCCCAGGGGCACCATCGGTGCCTGCGCGACTTGTCTCCCGATCGGGTGTTTGGTGAGGTCGCCGCGATTCTCAGCAGTGGCTCAATGCGACGTGCCGCCTGAAGGGACGATCCAATGGCGTCGGCCGAAATCCCTTTGCGTCACTCTCTCACGGCCCCACACACCGAAGCGATGTCCAATGAACGGGACACAGGGCGATCTGCGGATGGGAATGCGATTCTGGTCAATCCCGCGTATTCCGACTTGCTGAACCAGTTGAACCTGGACACGATCGCGGCGTTTCGCCAGTTGAAAGGGGAATCGGTTCGCGCGATCGACTCGCGCGAGACCGTGCGGCTGGTTTTACCCGCGTTCGCTTGCGGCCGAGGGACTCCATCACCTGAAATCGCCGTCTATCTCAAGCGCTATGGGAAGCCGACATGGCGGGAGCGAGTCGTCCCGTGGTTGCGGTTTTCGCGACCGATTGTCGGAGCGAGGGCCGAGTGGGAAGCGCTGACACACTTCCACAAATTGCGGCTTCCCACCATGGAACCGATCGCATTTGGCGAGGACGCGGACGGATCGTTTGTGATGACCCGGGAGCTGGTGGCGAAATGCGACTTGAAACAGTGGGTCGCGCAGGTGTCGGCCAGTGAGGCGACCGAAAAGGGCCGCTTGAATGGCCATCGGAACCAGTTACGTTTGTTCGCCGTTGAACTGGCCGACATTGTCCGGCGGATGCACGCCGCCGGTTTGCATCATCAGGATCTCTACCTCAACCACGTGTTGTGGTGTGGTGAGCGCGCCGACGGCGGACCCGATCTGAGAATCATCGACCTGGGGCGCGTGCGACGGCAGGCGAAGTTGTCGCGCCGCTGGATCCTCAAGGATTTGTCACAACTCAACTACTCGGCCGCAGGTGTTTCCTGTACGGACCGATTACGGTTCTTGCGAGCCTATCTGGGACGAAAGTTGAATCGGAGCGATCGCCGCTGGATCGGGCTGATCCGCTGGAAGTCAGCCCGTATCGCGGCGCATTCTCAAAAACACCGGCTGTGACGGCCCGCAGCGGCCGAATCTCCCTTGTGGCCAATTAATTGACATGTAAAATGACGCGCACATCGTCCACGGAAATTCGCGCGACAGGATTGAAGACGACATGGCGGAAGGCCGGCTGCAACGGGAACTCAACAGGCGAAATCCGTTTGAAACACCCGAACAAGAGGCGGTATTGAATCTGTTGCGAACGGGCGATTTGATTCTCAACCGGTTTGGCCGACTCTTTAGTGAACACAACATCACCGATTCACAATACAACGTACTCAAGATTCTGCGGGACGAAGGGCAGCCGATGCCCAGTCTGGGAATCGCCGGCCGGATGGTACAGGTCGTGCCGGCGATCACCGGTCTGATCGATCGATTGGAAGCGAAGGAACTCGTGGTTCGTCGGCGGTGCGTGCAGGATCGACGCGTGGTTTACGTCGAGATCACCCCTCTGGGGATGAAACTGCTCGCGGAACTCGATCAGCCGGTCCTCGCACTGCACACGCAGATGGTGGGAAAACTCTCGCAGCCGGAGGTGAAACAGCTCAGCCGGCTATTGGAGAAAGCACGGGAGGTTTTTTCGCAGTAATTTGGCGGCGATTCCGGTGGCAGGTGAAT
>JAPLOC010000272.1 GCA_026692825.1 Planctomycetota bacterium
CGATCCCGACCTCGCCGCCACCGAAGCCCTCGCCCTCGCCTTAGAGGAAGCAGGCGTGGACATCCTGGAACTCGGCGTCCCGTTCTCCGATCCCGTGGCCGACGGCATCGTCAATCAGCTTGCCGCCCAGCGCGGCCTCGCCAGCGGCACTACACTCCACGGCGTGCTCGATTGCGTCCGGCGCATCCGGAAAAAATCCCAGCTTCCCATCGTCCTCTACACCTACATGAACCCGGTGTATCGCTTCGGCTTCCGCGAATTCTTCGCCGCTGCCGAAACGGTGGGCGTGGACGGCGTCCTCCTCCTGGATTTGCCGCCTGATGAAGACCACGGCGAATTCGATGTCGCCAGCAACGTGCGGCGCATCCGCCTCATCGCCCCCACCACTCCGCCCGAGCGCGTCGCCGAGCTGAGCAAACGCGCCGAGGGGTTCATCTATTACGTCTCGCGCGAAGGCGTGACCGGCGAGCAAGCCGCCATCGCCGACACCCTCGCCGCCGGGGTCGCCGCCATCCGGTTTCCCAGCCCTCCCCGTTCCAATCGCGCGTAAGCGAGTACGTTTTCCACCAGGTGGGTCAGTCGGTCCGCCTCGACACGCAACGTCCGCAGATAGTGCGTCTGTTGCGCCGGTTCGGTCACCATGCCGTCGGCGAGCATTTCCGAGTACATCCGAAATGTGGTGAGGGGCGTTCTCAATTCATGCGTGACGGCGGATACAAAACTCGCCCGCCGCTCGCTGAGCGTGACCACTCCCCCCAGCAACGCCGCGACTGCGAGCGCCGCCAGCGACATCGCCCCCCAAGCCAGGACAAGTGAAAACCGTACGGGGGAATTGTCCTGACCGGTCCGTGGCTCGGGGACGGGAACAATCAGCACAATGGGCAACGACGCCATCGTACGCGAGGGGTCAGCCGACCCAGCGGCCTGCAGTTCCAGACGACTCCCCGGAAGCAGGTCGGCGACCGTCTGCTCAAGTTCCTGCTCGAGTGACTTCCAGTCGAGCCAGCAGCCCTGAATGAATTCTTCCGCCCCGATTCTTGCCCGCCGGGCCAGCAGCAACTCTCCCCGTGTCACAATAGGTCGAAATGGCGAGAATTCGTAATCTCCCCCGGTCGAGGGCGGCTCAATCGCCCGATTGTTCGCGGCAGGATTTCCCTTTTTTGCCATCGCGCTCCGTCGCGCTTGAAATTCGTTCACGCTCCGTGACTGCTGCACAGCCTGTTCGATTTGCAGTGTCACATTTGATCCGTCGGCGTTCGACAACGACCGCCCGCCGCGCTCCGGGGAAATCGCCGTCCCGGGCGGCGCGCTGAGCCCCTGCGCATCCAACGGGGGAAGCTGTGATTCCAGTTCGGCCAAGTCGATCCAAGTCCGCAGGGTGTCGAGCAGCACGCCCTGTTCATGGTCACTGCTCGACGATCCCGTCCCCCCGGGTTCATTCACCAGATCGGAATACCAGACCTGTGGCGACGTCACCCGGCCATCGCAGTTGAGCTGGAAATAGAGCTGAATGAACTGCCCCGCCAGAGATTGTTCGAACGGCGAGACCACCCCCGCCAGTTGGACCGGCGGCGGTTGACCCCTGAGCGGGCTGGGGGCCTGTTGGGGAACGGCCTCCGCGTTGGGCAGTGGCCGACGGGCGACCTGAAACGCCGCTGGCGGTCGCACACTTTCCTGTGCGATAAATGGGGCGACGATGGAATCCATCCGCCACAACGCGAGCCGCACGTTTTCTTCGAGCGCCGCCAGCTCCCGCGCGGTGAATTCGGCCCGGTCAGCCTCCCAGGCGCGAAGACTCAACCAGCCGACCGCCACCGCCACCAGCGCCAGGCAGCCGAAAAATGTGCCCCAGATCTGCCACGGTCGACGCATCAGGGACTCCCGTTCGTCCTGGCGAACATGTAGCCTTTGCCCCGGACGGTCAACACGATCCGCGGGTCGGCGGAGTTGTCACGCAACTTTTCCCGCAGCCGGGTGACGTGCATGTCGATCGTCCGAGTGGTGACCCCTTGCGGATCCAGTCCCCAGACCCGTTGCAGCAATTCATCACGCGAGATCGCCCGCCCCGCGTTGACCGCCAAGTACCGCAGCAGCTCCGCCTCGCGCTCCGACAACTCGACCCGTCCATCCGGGGCAAACCGCACTTCGAGCCGATCGAGGTCGATCGTACAGCCAGCAAGTTCCACGGTGTGCAAATCAGCGGGACGTTCCGGACTGCGACGCAGGACCGCTTCGACCCGGGCGAGCAATTCCCGCACTCTGAACGGTTTGACGACATAATCATCCGCCCCCAGTTTGAGGCCAGCGATCCGATCGTTTTCCTCGCCCCGCGCGGTGAGAATGATGACCGGCTGCGTCGGTCGCGACAGGCGAATCTCCTTCAGGATCTCCAACCCACTCTTGCCGGGCAAAACCAGGTCCAACAGCGCGATGTCGTATCGCGACGTCGTAGCGAGTTGAGCCCCCGCCTTTCCATCCCCCGCTTCCAAAACGTCGTAACCCGAATACTGCAGCGCGTCGACGATCCCTCGGCGGATCGCCGCGTCGTCTTCAACAGTCAGTACAACCCGCCTGCCAGCAGCCATGCTGTGCCTCGGAAATCAATCGCGAAGGGATGGGGGAACGAATCGCGATTGTAAACAATCGTGGGCGGAAAAGAGGCTCCTGCGGTGTAAGCGGTTCGTAACCTGTCGCGATTTCGACTCCCATGAGCCATCGACTCCCGAATTCGTGTGAGGAACCATGATTTCGAACCAGGCGACAGTTCGCCGTCGTGCTAATACACCCGCATCACCAGCGGACCTTCCGGGAGCAGGATCACGCCCCAGGCCTGATCGGCTTCCGCTTCAATGGTCTCGGTCTGTTCGGTGCCGTCGGCGAGTTTCACAATCAGTTTGTGCTTACCTGGCTTCACATCGAAACGGGGACCGTCGGGTTTTTTGGCCCCTTCCCCGGCTTTGACCGAAACGGTTTTCATCCCCAGTGTCACCTTGGCACCCTGTTCCCCTGGATTTCCCACCATGATCACCGACGTTCCCGGCTTGGGAAGAATTCCCGCCTCCTTGGCCGCCGCCGTCAGTCGAACTTCCAGGTGGATTGTGGTTTGATCGTCTTCCTTCCGATTCACTTTCAGTTTCAGCCGATCGATCCCCTTCTCAAACGCCACTTGCTGTTCAATCGGGCTCCCCGCCGACGCGGTTTCCTTCCAGCCGAGCGTCTTGAGTTCCTTGCGATACAACTCGACGACCGGCTTCAATTCCGCGGCGGTCGTGACGTCCATTTCCTTGAAGAACGGCGTCCCGCTGAAACTGCTGGACGTGTGATCCTCCAGAACCGGAAGATCGTGTTCGATTTTCGCGGTGAGCGGTGCCGTGGCCGCCGGCTCGGGGGTCGGATCTGTCGTTTCGGGATCTGACTTTTCCGTCGGAAGCCCAGCTTTCTTCGCCTTCGTCTTCTCCTTGGCCTTTTTGCCGAAGGCGGCACCAATCGCGTCGTCGACTACGTTCTTCAGATCTCCCTGCAACTCCGAGGTCACTTTCTCGAGTTCCGACATCGCCTCTTCCTCCGCCTCGGCGATTTCCGCCGCCACGTCGGATTCGACCACATCGGTCGAGGGCTTCTCGTCGTCAGGGTCCTCAACGAGCATTTCCGCTGCGGGGTTCCACTTGAAACCATAGGCGAGAGCGGTCACCGCGGTTGGGGTTTTGTCGTCCAGTTTGAAGAAGTTGACGAACACCCGGTCGTCATTCAGTTCGGCATTGAAATTGCCAGTCGCTTTTTCAACGGCTCGATTCTGCTCATTCTCCTTCCAGCCCGCGTCGGTGAACGCCTTGACGTAGAAGTCGACCAGTTCCTGAATTCCAAGCGTACTCTGGAATTTCACCCGCTTTGATTCCCGGTCGTATTTGACCGCTTTTGCCCCCTCCGGCAGCGGGAGATCCTGGCCGTTATTGTCCATATCAATTCTCCCCTGATTAGCCCTGGCCAATGCCAGCTCTTCATCCCGGGGTACTTTGTTGACCAATCCCGTCAGGACCAGGCTGTAGCCATTCTCTCGCGGACGGACATCAACCATCGTCACGTCGTTGCCGTGAGCGTAAAGCAGTCGTGCCAACCTGTCCCGCACGACCCCCACATCTTTCAATCGGGTCCAGCCCAGTTCTTCAAACCGGGTGTCATAGAATTCAACGATCGCGGGCACTTCCAGCTCGGTATTGAATTTCACCACACCCGGCGTCATGGGAAACCGCACTTTGTCAGCATCTGCGGTCAGTGGCAACTCGGCGGAGTGAACCGAGCAATGGTACTGAATTGCCCTCTTGCCAGGGACATCGGTCGATTCGGAGATATAGGCCAAGACCTGAATCCCGTTCTTGAAGAACTGCGGAAACCGCATCTTCGGATCCTTTTCCGTGGGCTGTTCAATGTCGAGTGTGTGTTCGCGCCAGCCCTCCTTAAGGAACAGATCGATCGTGGCCTTTTCCGCGGCGTCAATGTCGTCGGCGGTGATCGCCATCGAATAGCTGCGCTCATGTCTCAGACGTTCCGCCCCCTCAGGAATCGGCAGACTCACCGGAGCGACGTTGCCGACACAGGTGAATACAACATTGGTCTGTTTCTCGGGATCAGTTCCTGGACTAATGAATGCGCTGGCGAGAAAATTCCCCTTGCCAAACGCCAGATTGACATACGGGGGATTCGCTGGCGACTCCGGCTTCAGCTCGACACAGCCCTGCGCCTTGAGATGTTTTCGGACGAACTC
>JAPLOC010000273.1 GCA_026692825.1 Planctomycetota bacterium
CCGCACTCAACAGACGGACATTCTTGGTGGCGTCGAGTGTTGGCGTTGCCGGACTGACATTCGGGCGTGCGGCTCAGGCTGAGACCGCGGTGAAGTCGGCGAGCGGGCGACCGACAGCGAAGTCCACGATCCTGTTTTTTCTTTGCGGTGGCGCTTCGCACGTCGACATGTGGGATTTGAAAACGGAAGCCCCGTTGGAGTATCGCGGGCCGTTTCAGTCAATCGCGACCTCGGCACCCGGCGTGCGGCTTTGCGAGCACCTGCCGCTGCTGGCGAAGCAGGCTCACCACATTGCGCTCATCAACTCAGTCGGCGCGACCGTCAACACGAACGACCACCATGCCGGGTATTATCACAACCTGACTGGGCATGTTCCCGACCCGACGTTTTTGACCCAAGGGAATAATCGCACGCCGTATCCTGACGACTGGCCCTACATGGGTTGTGTTGTCGCGGCGAAGCGTCCGCAGCGCACCGGAATGCCCAATGCGGTCACGTTGCCTAATAAGCCCGGTACTCCTCCGCACCGGCCCGGTCAGTTCGCTGCACGGTTGGGTGTGAAACACGATCCGCTGTATGTTTTCGGCCGCCGAGACAAGCCAACCGAGTTTCAGGCACCGGACCTTGCCCTCTCGGCCGACGTACCCGGAAAGCGATTCGCCCTGCGAAAGGAGTTGTTGTCAGGACTCGACGATGTCCGGCACGATCTCGATCAGTTTGCCGCAGTCCAAACCTGGAACAGCCAGCAGGAGCGAGCGATTTCACTGCTGACGTCCGCCGCGACGACCGCCGCCTTCGATGTCTCTCGTGAGAAGCCCGAAACGATCGCCCGCTACGGTGCCACGATCAACGGCATGAGCCTGCTGGCCGCTCGCCGACTCGTCGAATCCGGCGTGCCGTTCGTGACCGACTTCTGGTCCGAGGAAGATGACAAGATTGCCAAGAAGTGCCTCAGCGGCGGCGGGTGGGATACTCACGGCAACAACTTCGCGTGCTTGAAAGAGGATCTGTTACCCGAGTTCGACCGCGGCTTTTCGGCTCTCATTGAGGACTTGTCGGATCGCGGAATGCTGAATGAAACCTTGTTGATGATCACCAGCGAAATGGGCCGCAAACCCAAGATCGGCGACCCGCGTTCGGGAGGCGTGACAGGAGCCGGCCGCGATCATTGGACACACTGCCTCACCGATGTGCTTGCGGGCGGCGGCATCCGAGGCGGTCAGACTTACGGAACCAGCGACCGCTACGGCGAATACCCAGCCACACGCCCCGTCACACCGGCCGACGTCACCAAGACGGTCTATCACGCGATGGACATTCACAACTTGGAAGCGTTCGATAATCAGAACCGACCGTATAACTTGCTCGACGAAGGCAAGCCGCTGGTCGAACTGTTCTGAAGGTTGAGGCCGTGCTGAATTGCCACTTGGAGTTCGCAATTGGAACTGTTCAAATCCTGGATCAAGGAAGACGGCCCGCGATTGCGGGGATCGCGCGACCTCGACAGTTCCAAGCTGCAGTCGCCGTGCATCGTGCGTCTTCCCTCGGGAGGCTATCGGCTGTTCTATACAGCGATCGGACCTGCGAAACCGTATCTGGACTGCCAGGGGTATATCCTGAGCGCAGCTTCCAAAGACGGGCTGACCTTTGAAAAGGAACCGGGGATTCGACTGGCGCCCCAGCCGAAGATTCCGCACATGTCGCTGCGAGTGATTTCGCCATCGGTTGCCGCATGTTCCGACGGGCGTTGGCGCATGTATTTTGAATCGCGCGGGCCGGCGGATGTTCCGGCAGTCATTTGCAGTGCGATTTCGTCGGACATGCTGCACTGGGAACTGGAGGCGGGGATTCGGTTGCAGGCGCCGGGCGGGGTGGGGGGTGTGCGGTATCTGGCATTGCCCGATGGTCGTGGTCGAGTCTATTGCTTCGAGTCGGTGTATGGTCCGGGAGGTCCCTCCCTGGGCCTTTGGTTTAGGCACATTTTTTCGCTCGCTTGAGAGCTTTTACCCCCTCCATCATCAGGTGTAGTTGGGTCCATCCTCTCCAGAGTACGATCCAACCTGGGTGGTGGTCGTGTTTTCGATTGAGTTGTCCGCCGAGCCTGGCGAGTGCCATGAAGAATTCGTAGATCGTCCACTCTGGCTTTTGGATGCCATGTCGCCAGGCGCTCAACAGCAGGACATAGTCCACGGCGATGATCTCTGCGGCCGGCCGGATCTTGGCGTCTTCGCAACGGCTGAGTTCGCGGAGGTTCAGCAGCGACAGCGCCACAACACTCAACAGCGCGATCATGGGATGCAGTCGGTCGGATGTGGTGAATTGGGGGTTCTCAATGCCACAGCCCGTCTTTTGCGCCTTGTGAAATTCCTCGATCTACCAGCCATAATGCCTCCATAGAAAGGTGGGTTGTATCACGCGGTTTTTCGCGTGAGCCTGCGTAAGTACACTTCTTTTCTTCGGTTTCCAGCCGTCAGTTCGTTGAC
>JAPLOC010000274.1 GCA_026692825.1 Planctomycetota bacterium
CTTCCGGTTCAGCGCCCGGCTGCCGTATGCCTTGTAGTCCCGCAATAATACGTGGGGGTCGGGATCTCCCGGCACAGCGGTCACGAGATGTATGTGATTGGGTAGAATCGCCCCCGCCAGAATCGACCATTTGCGAATCCCGGCGGTCTCTTCAAACTGGTCTTTCAACAGCGGCGCCTGCTCGAATATCAAATAGATCGGCGGTCCCGCGAGACGTTCCATCGCAAGCTGACGCAGCACTGGCCGCCCCTGGTCGTACTCGGTACCAGGCACATTGTGCCGCTTCTCGGAAATCGGCCCCTCGAATTTCGGGCTCACGAACCCTCGTTGGTCCCCAGGGAGCCAGGTGCCATAGGTGGTCCAGGTCAAAAACCAGATGCGACTGTAGTCATTGAAATTGGGCATGTGTGCAACACCCTGGGAGAGTCTGGGTGTCCCCTCCGCAGGCCTACGTCGGCGTCTGCAATCCCAGTTCCGTGTGCTGTTCGCGATACGATGCTTCATACCGCTTGAAGCCTTCTTCATCACGCCGGCAGCTCACTCCCTTGAACACCATCGCGAACGCCCGGCGGTTGCGGTTCGCGGAGCCATTCGGATCGGCGCGGTGAATGGTCATTCCATGATGTGCCGTGGCGTCTCCCGGCTGCAAATGAATCCGCTGCTCGCCGGCTGTGTCCTCAGGGCCGTAGTCGGAAATCCCCTGCGAGAATCCCAGCACCCGCGACCGTGCGTGCTGTCGAAAACCTTTCCGGTGTGAACCCGGGACGTACCGCAGGCACCCGTTCTCATCGTCGACCGGATCGAGCGCGACCCAGATCGTCACCACGTTCGACGGGGTGAGGTTGAAGTAGTAGTTGTCCTGGTGTGGCGGCGTGGGATGTTGCGTTCCAGGTGGTTTGTTGAACCACTCGGGGGACTCGCAGGCCGCCGTTTCACCCACCAGCGCCTCCGCCAGCGATTTCCAGCGGGCATTCCCGACGTACTCGCGAAAGAAGGGATCCCCTTCCATGTGCTGCATCTGCTTCAGCGTTTCCGGCCGGGCGCGATCTTCGTAGAAGGCGTGCCAGTCGGGAAGGGTCGGCACGACTTCGCCGATGTAGCGATCAAGCTGCGAGCGCAACTCGGCGAGCATCTCGGGAGGGAGAAAATTGCGGACGACAACGAATCCCTGGTTGTCGAATTCCGACTTGAGCTGAGACAGGTTCATGAGTGGAGTTCCTTAGTTGACCAGTCGTCGAAACACTTCCTGTTGCGGCGTCGCCTGCAGCACTTCATGGAGGATCTTCTTTTCCAGGGCCCGGGTGATCAACTGAAACACCTCCCGGACAGCGGTCAGCGTCTGTTCGAATTCCGCCTCCCCCTGGGCGGCGTTCAATCCAAACGACGCATACCCATGACAGCCCCGGCGGGCCATTTCCTGGATGTACAGCGTGACGATCTGGCTCTTGAGCGCGCTGTCGTCGCACTGAAACTGCAATTGCGGATACTGGATCAAGCCGGCGCACCGCACCGGGCATCCGGTTTCGATCGCGACCGAATTCACCGCCGACTGGAGCCGTCTGCCAAAGTCGGCGATCTGCTCGGCCACCTTGCGCCGCCGGAGTTCCCGAATCGTCGTGAGGGCGGCTCGCAGACCGATCGCGTCGCTCCAGTAGGTGCTCGAAATGAACATCCGCCCCGCCTGCTCCATGACGGCACGCTTTCCGACCACCGCGCCAAACGCGTATCCGTTCGACATCGATTTCGCATAGACCGCCATGTCGGGAACCACACCCGCGAACTGTTGAGCCCCTCCCATTCCAAAACGGAGTCCCGTGGAGACTTCGTCGAAGATCAACACCGCCCCCGCCTGTTTCGCGAGTCGCGCGACTTCGTCGAGATAGCCTGCTGGCGGGAGTTCCGACCGGAAGGGCTCCATCATCACGGCGGCGACTTCACCCCGATGCTCCTCAAGCAGTGCCTCCAGCGCGGGGATATCGTCGTATGGAAACGGAATCGACGTCCCCGCGAGCGCTTTGGGGACGCCGATCGGTTCGATGCCGGGAAAGAGGTGTGCGTTGAGCGCCGCATCAGCCCCCAGATTGGCGGCCAAATACCAGTCGTGCCAGCCGTGGTAACCACAGAAGAGGATCTTGTCTCGTCCGGTCGCTCCGCGCGCGATACGGACGGCGACGGTGCAGGCGTCCCCCCCGCCTTTGGTGTACCGCACCATCTCGGCGCACGGGATGGTCTTGATCAGTTCCTCGGCGAGTTCCACCTCGACGTCATTGTTGATCGAGAAATTGACTCCCCGATGAATCTGCTCAACAACCGCCTCGTCGACCACCGGATCGCAGTAACCGAGAATGATGGCGAGAATTCCCGTCGCCCAATCGATGTACTCATTCCCGTCGAGATCCCAGATCCTTGCTCCTTTCCCCCGCACGGCATAAACCGGGGAGACGCCATTGGCGAAACGCGTCGGACGCCGACTGACAAGTTGCGTTCCGCCGGGAATCAGCTCAAGGGCGCGAGCGTAGAGTGCGTTCGAGCGTGCGACGCGGGAATCGGGCATGGTGGGGAGTGGCGGCGCTGAACGGGAACAGCGGGCGGGTGAACGGACTGGCGGGTGTTGATGCGAAGTGTACCGCGCGGCGGTCTGTGAACCAACCACGTCATCCTGTTCATCCCTTTCATCCTCTTCATCCTGTCAAATTCTTTCCGTCGGTCGTATGAAAAGGATTGCTTCAATAGGACGTCAACTCTGTTCTTTGGGTGCTGACTGTCAAAGGTCAGTTCTCGGCCGTCTTGCCTCGGCAAAATGGGAATCCCCCCATACACTGATTCAAGGCCGGGCTGTGCGCGTTCGCCGCGCGCCTTTCGGCTTGGACCTCGCCGTCGCGCCGCGCGTCACGGGGTCTCTCATTCGGATCGAGACTTTCGTCCATTCCGTGGTGGTGGTTTCATGCAGCGACTTGATTGCGACATCCTGTACTACGAATTCAACCGACAGCATCCCGTCCGTCTGACGATCGAGTCGGGCGAGACGATTCGTGTCACGTCGGAAGATGCTCTGTCGGGACAGATTCGCCAGCCGGGGGATCGGCGGGACAAGTCCAAGATGCCCTACAGCAATCCGATGACCGGGCCGATTGCGGTTGTCGGTGCGGAACCAGGCGATGCGCTGGCGGTCACGATTCTGGGAATCGAACCATCGATCGGGCAATGCGCGACGTACACCGGCGGTGCCCGGCAACTGTCGGAATGGCTGGGGGAGGGATGCCCGCACGGAGCGCACGTCTGCCCGATTGCCGACGGAGCCGTGCATTGGTCCCAGGAGATCGTGATTCCGTACCGACCCATGCTGGGGTGTATTGGGACGGCTCCCGATTGGGGTTGTCCCACGACTGGTCCAGCCGGCGCGCACGGGGGCAACATGGATCTGATTGAGGTCTGTCCGGGAAACACGCTCGTGTTGCCGGTGTTTGTCCCGGGGGGGCATCTTTACCTGGGGGACGCCCACGCGGCACAAGGGCACGGAGAACTCTCGGCGAACGGTCTCGAAATGCCGGCGCACACTACCATCCGCGTCGAACTTCGAAAAGGAAAACGACCACCCGGACCACGCATTGAGACTCCGACTCACATTGGAACGGTCGCCAATGGTGGACCGATGGAACGTTCAATTGCCCACGCGTACTCGCTGCTGATCCTGTGGATGGAAGCGGAATTCGGCTGGGATCGCTGGCTCGCGTACGATCTGCTGACGCACGTCGGAGAAATCTCGGTTGGCTATCACGGCATCGGAACGGTGCTGGCGAAGGTCAAACGGGAATACCTCGAGTAGCGGGGCGTTCAGCGCAGCCCCTTGTCCCGCAACAGCGCGTCGGCCCAGTGGGCATCGTCCACACCGAGCGGTGGTGAGGGATCGACGGAGTAGTTGATCTGGCTGTATCGTCCATCGCGATAGCAGTCGTCGAGTAGCGGTTGGAGCCGCAACACGATATCGGTGTCGGTCGGGCGCAGCGGGATGGGAAGATTCGGCAGCGGTTCCCGGAGAGGCGCGCGGTAGACTTCGCAAATCCCAGGCTGCGCGACCCGGCGAATGCAGCAGAGATAGGGGCTGCGGTTTTTCACGGGCAGCCGGGATTCGGGTGCCGCCAGCACGTACTGCCCGGTGCGAATCAGATCGATTTCCACCAGATTGACTCCCGACTCCAGATACCGCCGTTGCTTCTTCCGGTAATTGCGTCTGCCGGTCTCACCTGTCTTGTTTCCCGGACTGAGGACTTCGATCGCTGTCACGACGCGCTGACCCGAACGGGTGTCGATGATCTCCAGGTGACGTTCGGTTCTCGGCTCATCGAGTTCGACGACCGCCCAAGGCTCCGCGAGTCCCACGCCCCCCGGTTGGGTACCACTCCCGTTCGTCGGCACCAGGACTTCGGCCACGCGAACGTCGGGGTAATGGGTGTTCCACTCCTCCCCCTCTTCACCAACCGCCAGACTCTCTTCGACCCGCGCTTGCAGGTCGGGGGGCAATTGTTCATTGATCTGGTTTCGGGCATACACCAACAGACTGGTGTGTACATCGCCCCAATGCGCCTCAAGGTAAGGGTCCATTCCGGGAAAGGGGCTTTTCATGGGAACGAGGAACAATCAAGGGGCGCGACACAAGTGTCGCAGTTTCAGATCGCTCCCGACCACACGACGGAAGCCTCGGTGATGGGCCTCGATCATACCCCGTGTGTCGCGAGTGTTCAAAGACCACACGATGAGCGTCCAGGGGGACGAGGACCATTGAACGCCAGCCGCACCCGTCAGAAGGCTGTTATTCCTCACACGGCCGGAAACGAGACAATTTCCGGAAGCGGTATCAAGCTCCCGCTTTGGGAGTTTTTCGATTTCAGCCACTGATCCAGAGAGCAGGAATGGCGAGCAACTCCATCCTGTTCATCCCTTTCATCCTCTTCATCCTGTCAAATTCTTTCCGTC
>JAPLOC010000275.1:0-3384 GCA_026692825.1 Planctomycetota bacterium
TACGCTACCCTCCAGGATACGTTTGTTACGCTGGCGAGGAATGGCCACTTGGCCCGTTTGTTTGAACTCTACGACGACAATGACGTCTGGGTTCAAATTTGGGCCGCAAGCCATACTCTTGAAATCGACGAGGAGCGGGCGTTGGAAAAGCTGAAACAGCTTGAGAACTCACGAGTTCCGCTCATCGCGACCATTGCGAAACACACAGCCGTGGAGTGGAAGTCCGGTCGGCTACGCTTTCCGCACCCACCCGGCTGACGGCGTATGCCGCCCCGCTGACACCGCCACAACAGGTTCCGCCACCGACTTCGCTGAGACGTGTTGACGATGCACCCACGTACGATTGCCACGTTAAGACAACTCGAAAAGGCCTACTGGTACAGGCTGCCCAGCGACGTCTTAAGTGCAGTCAGGTCCACGATCACCACACAAACGGGAGAGACGTCATGAATCGCATCGCAATCTTCGCCGCCGCCTTGTTGCTGGCCACCCGAGGGTCTCAGCAGGCATTCGGCCTGGGAGGTGAACATCCTCGCCAGTCACTTGAGTCACAGGGGGCAAGCTGCGTCCACGGATACTTCATCAACGAATCGGATGTCTTCTACCACACGGGGGACGCGGGCGATTTCAACAAATTCGCGGCGGAACTGGTGAAGCGGCATGGTCGCAAGGTGCAGATTGTGGTTCATGCGGGGGTCGGACAGGCGAAATCACCCTGGGACAAAACGAATCGTGGAACCCCCGCCGACTGGTCTGTGACGACCGGGCCAGCCGCGCGGCGGTTTGGAGAACGACTCGATTCCCGCCTTGTTCGAATCGATCTGTGGCTTCACGGGCGGGTGAAACAGGCCGATGTCAAGTTTCCAGCGGACGCCGAAGTGGTGTCGATCACCGCCTGCCGGGCCGACGATTGAAGGGGGACGGCGGAGACTCCTGAACCAGGCCACCCCCTGGTGTCACTTCAACGTGCCTTCAAATAGGAAATCGCCATTTCCTCACCGAGCAGCACGGTTCCCCGAGTCCCGAAGTGATGGCGCCCGTGGGGGAGCTGGGCCGTCGGAATAATCGTGATGTGCCCGTCGACAACGGCCAGTTCCGCCAGAGCGGAGTTGACTTTGTCGATGTTCTTCCAGGGGGATTTCGGGTGTTGCTCCGAGATGAACCAGCGCAGCTCGGGCGACTTGAGATCCTCTCGCGTCTTCTCGATCAACGGCTTTATCCAGGCGGCTTGGTTGTTTGCGTAGGGACCAAACCATGTGTCGTTTTCGCCGGTGTGCCAGAAGACCCCTTCCCAATGCGGCTCAAAGCCCTGTTGCCGCAGGTCGTTCTCGGCTGCCTGCAGGAATCGGATGAACCGGGGATACAGATTGCGATGTGCCTCGGGGGAACCTTGCGGCCACCAATCTGGTCCCTGCGCTCCACTGTGCGTGAATTTGATCACCGCCAAGCCGTCGTCAGCAGGAATCGCTTCCCTCAACTGTGACCCCAGACTCAGTTCCGGGCCGAAGTTTCCCAGTCTGCTGACCGGACCAAGCGGTTGCCAATCTGTGGATTCCTGGACCCCGCCGCCGAGCGAATACCGGAACAGAACCTGGTTGTTGAATTTCATGAACCGCTCTTTGCCGACGAACTCGCCCAGTTCGCTGACAAACGCATCCTCTCCTTCCATGTTACGCTGTCCCGCCAGCACGAACATCCGCACCCGACCCTTCGGCTTAACGGGCAACCCGCCGTCGAACGTCACCGCTGGGGGATCGATCGGGAGCTTCAAATCGCGCAGATAGGCATCCGCGAACGCCTCGCCCATCTGCAGTTGTCCCTGCGTGCCATAGTGGTAGTGCGGCTGGCCGCTCGACATGACCTCAAACGCCAGATGTGATGTGGGGACCCACCGCAGCAACGGATCGGCCTTCAGAACCTCCTGCTGTTGTCCGAACAGGATTCCCAGATTGGGCCGATGATCCATCCCCCAGATTCCCTTCTCGCTGACCTCGGCGATGTACCACTTCAACTCGGGTGCGTTCAGGTCGAACCGCAGTTTTTGGATGAGCTTCGTCAGCCCCGCCGCATACTGTTTGTAGAGATTCCTGTCGAGCATGTCGTTTTCCCCTTGGTGCCAGCAGACCCCCTCCAGACGGTACGGGATTCCCTGATCCTCAAGCTGCTGCAACGACTCGCGAACCAGTTTCAGGGTTCGGGGGTACAACTTCTGCCCTTTCTCCGGGGCGTCGGGATTCCAGTCGAAAGCGACCGTCGTTCCTCCCACGGCCGACTTGATGATCGCCAACGGAGCGTGAACATGCTGTTTATACCGGCGGGCGAAGGTCAGTTCGGGACCAAATGCGCTCTGCGGACCGAGGTCCGTCCAGCCCCGCGAAGTCTCATCACCATTGCCCAGAATGTATGTGAACCGAACGTCAGCCTGCCGCGCCCCCGCTCCCTGGAACGGGGGGAAATCATCAATCCGGCCGGCATGGGCGTCTGAGCCGACCATGTTCGACTGGCCGGCGAACAGAAAGACCCGCACGACGTCGTCGGCGAGCGCCGGGGCACAGGCCAGCATCGCAAGAATCGCGGTGATCAACCTGAGGGGCGGAGTAGGTCGCAGACTGGCTGTCGCAATGTGGCGCATGATTGGGAGGTGGCGATGTGGGTGCGAGGTTGCAGTAGGATCGCGCAGCCGTGGAATTGGCGATCCACTCTGTCGCTGCGGTATGACCGGCGATGGCACACGTCGTACCACGTCGGCCGGTACAGTACACTTGAGCCAAGTCATTATTGCCAGACCGAAGCCAGTGAACAGGAACTCATGAAACTGACACACCTCATCTCCGAACTTGCCGACGCCGAGCCGGCCGACGCGTTGGAGATGCTCATCGAGATGGGAGATGGACTGCCTGAACTCGCGCCGGAACGGTCGGCGGTTGTGGTCGTACCGGCCTGCCGCATTCAGGAATGTCAATCGCCGGTCTATCTGAAGATCGCGATCATCGACGGTCGCCTTTCGATTGACGCCCATGTTCCGGAGAAGTCGCCCACAGTCCGGGGCTTGGTCGCGATGCTGGTGGAGGGCCTGTCAGGGGCGACGCTCGCAGAGCTCGAAACCGTGCCGGACGATCTGTTGCCCGCGCTCGGACTCGATCAGGCGCTCGGTATGCAACGGCGACATGGTCTGCGGGGGATTGTCTCGCGGATCAAACGTGAGGCACAGCGGGAAGCGTCGATCGGGGCCATTCACAGCGAGCCTCCCGTGGCAGTTCACGGCGACTCGACGTCGGATCCCACTCCGAATTGAAGGCACGGCCTCCCGGGACTCCCATCAGTCAGGATGTGAAACTGCGTTCTGAATCCACTGAATGTGATTTACCGGGTGACTTCATTGGA
>JAPLOC010000275.1:3454-5200 GCA_026692825.1 Planctomycetota bacterium
AGTTTCGGCGATTGAACGGAGATTTCCGGTGCCTGACTGATGGGTGGCACCGGAATTCACCAGGATCCGTCCTGTGGCCCGCGTCTTCCGTCCAATCAACTGACCGTGGAACGAAGGTGATATTGCCCAAATGGATTACTTGAGTTACATTACGTAGGGACTTGTGGATTTCTCCCTACGTTTTGTGACTCGATGTCAACCACCAAGCGAGACCAGATTCTGCGGATGCTGACGAAGACGTGCGTCCTCCGGCCTCAGGACGTGGAAGCCGTCGGGATCTCGCGGACCTACCTCAACAAACTTCACTCGCAGGGAGTCCTCGACCGGCCCAGCCGCGGGCTGTACATCCTCCAGAACGACGAACCGGGCAAACATCGTTCGCTGGTCGAGGCCAGTCGCCGCGTCCCACAGGGGATCGTCTGCCTACTCTCCGCGCTGCAGTTTCATGGCCTTACGTCGCAGGCCCCATTCGAGGTCTGGGTAGCAATCGACGACAAGGCACGACTGCCGCGCGTCGATTCTCCCTCCCTGCGGATCGTTCGCTCGTCGGGAGCGGCGCTCACATATGGCGTGCAGGAACACGTTGTCGAAGGGGTTACCATTCGTGTCTACGCGCCCGCCAAGACCGTGAGCGACTGCTTCAAGTATCGAAACAAGATCGGCATCGATGTGGCGATCGAAGCCCTGCGCGACTGCCTGAAGCAGCGGAAGGCAAACTTCGACGAACTCTGGAAGGCCGCCAAGGTCTGCCGGATGACCAACGTCATGCGTCCCTACCTGGAGGCGACGGCGTGACGAACCGGCAGCCACGTGACCTTACAGCGTCGGTCCGCCAGCGGCTCATGAACCCAGTGGCGATCGCATCAAGGCCATGCAATGGACCGGTTTCCTCCGCAAGGGGCGGCTTCTCGAATCTCCACCGGCTCTGGACGAGATTGTCGCGCTTCTCGCATCGTTCCTCATGCCCCCCACGCAAGCGCTGGCCGCGAACGAGCCGTGGAATCGCACCTGGGTTCCGGCGGAGTGGCGTTAGTACAAGCACCGACTCATCATCGCGAGAACTTGTAAAGCGTCTCGTCCGTACGCAAATACATCGCGCCGTCAGCGAACGCGGGGGTCGCCAGCGTGCGTCCCGGAACCTGGTTAGTTCCCAGAACCACGAATTCCCGTCCGAGTTTCAACCAGGTCGCCAGTCCCTCTTCGTTCAACACCAGGATTCTGCCGTTCACGAAGATCGGTGACGCCGAGTAGTTGCCTCCGAGCCGCTCCATCCAGTAGGTCTCGCCCGTCTTGGCATTCACGCACGAGGCAATGCCGTTGTCAGAGACATAGTACAGGTCGTCACCGACGAGTACGGGAGATGGTGTGCTGGGGGCTCCTCGTTTGATCCGCCAGACCACGTTGGATTCGGTCACATCCCCTTTGCCCCCCAGTTTGACTGCCAGAAGTTCCGGGTTGTCGTAGTCGTGATTGTAGATCACCAGACCGTGGCCAATGGTCGGTTGCGGTGCCACCGACCAGCCCGGTGCCATGACCCGCCACAGTTCGGCACCGCTCGCCAGATCGTACGCCGCGAAATGGTCTGGTCCGGGGGCCATCACCTGCGGCTTGCCATCCACCAGCGCCACAGTCGCGGTCACGAACGAATGGCTGATTCGCGCTTCGACGGAACGGTACTGCTTCCAGGCGACCTTGCCGGTCTTGGCGTCGACAGCCGCCACAAACGGTTTGGTGCTGCCATCACAA
>JAPLOC010000276.1 GCA_026692825.1 Planctomycetota bacterium
TGATTTCCATGAGAATATCATTAGATTGGTTGAGGCTTGCTAACATGGTTGCTCGTTCTTTCTCGGAGGTGATCACCCCGCACACAAGCGCCGGCATGAAGAAGTAGACGCCCGCGAACTGCAGTCCCGTCAGGAACGCGAACAATTCCCGGCCATGTCCGAGTATTCCCCAGGCGTTGCTGGTGTTCGAAAACCTCTCTGCGAACATCAGCAGTCCGAAGAACTGCAGCAGAACCGCGTAAAACACCCGCACGAAATACGTGCGTTTCCGCGCCGCCTGCTCGATGAGTTCTTTGGCCAGCAACGGGAGCGAAATCCGCGTGGGACGGGGAATCACGCTGTCTTGCCCTCGGTGAGCTTCATGAAGGCGGTTTCCATGTCCATCGCCTCGGGCTGGAACATCCGGATCCGGGCACCAAATTTCACCAGATGGTCGTGCAGATCTTCAATAGAGGTCTGGTCTTCATGCAGGCGAATCGCCAACCGGTCCACCTGCTCTTCCGCCGATTCGACACCGGGAATCTGGCGGAGCTTGTCGGCGAGTCCCTCCAGCGAGTCGGCGACCTGCACATGCACGATTCGCAGCACGCCCAGTTGCCGGTAGATCTCATTGACCGATCCCTGCGCGACCATCTGCCCCGCCTCAATGATGCCGATGCGGGTACAGAGTTGCGCCAGTTCGTGCAGGATGTGGCTGGAAATCAGAATGGTCTTGCCCATCTCCTTAAGCGCCTTGAGCAACTCTCGCATTTCAATCCGGGCTCGCGGGTCCAGGCCGCTCGCCGGTTCATCGAGCAGCAGCAGATCGGGGTCGTGCAGCAGCACCCGCGCCAGTGACAGCCGCTGTTTCATCCCGCGCGACAGCCCGTCGACCGGCGAATCGAGCTTGTGCGACAGATCGGTGAGTGACAGCACGTCGCCGATAATCGTCTTTCGCTGTGAACGTTCGATGCGATAGGCGGCGGCGAAGAAGTGCAGGTACTCCTCGACCGTGAGGTCTTCATACACGCCGAAGAAGTCGGGCACGTATCCGATCTTTTCCCGCACCAGTTGCGCCGGCCCACAAACTCACGAAGCAGTGTCGCCAGGACTTTGATGGTCGACGATTTCCCCGCGCCGTTGGGACCGATGAACCCGAAGACCTCCCCTTTGGGGATCTGCAGATTGATTCCCCGCACCGCGACCAGTTTGCCGTAACGAACCCACAGGTTCTGAACGTCGACCACCAGCATCTTATTTCTCTCCCGTGTAGAGCTTGCGCCACACGATCAGTTCGTCGCCGCGCTCGAAGCACAGCACCAGCATCCACTCTTTGTCGCTGCTCGAATCGAGCAGCGGCATGTCTTCGAAATCTCCACCGCCGTGCGGTGCCAGGTGCGAGAGCAGGTTGTACATCCCTCCCTGGGAGTTCACACAAATGTCCCACAGAAACGCGTCGTCACCCGTGACCAGGGCGTTCGGGGGAAAGTACATGGTCCGTTGCTGATTCACGCCGTCCTGGGTTTTGAACGCGGCCGCCCGGCGCGTCCCCAGCGCGTGATGCGCCTTTCCGACCAGCACGACCGCCTCTTTGAGATCGGGAATCGCGTCGACAGCTTTGTCCAAAGGCGCTCGCCCCTCGGCGACGGCAAGAGTCGATGGATTGAACTTTGTGGTGTCGTTGAATTGTTCCCAGTCGAACACCAGTTGAAGCGCCGGATCACCGCCGGGGGACTTCTTCGAAGTCTCATCCCCTTCGTTCGCCCCTGCCGCCGGCGATTCTGCGGCCGCATGCCTGGGAATGCGGAACACCCGATTCAGCCGGGGAGACCACTGCGGCAGAAACTGTTGCACAACGTAATGCGAAGGCATCCGCCCTGTGAGCATGGGAGCCCCCGATCCGGTGTTGTCGCGGTCGGGCTGGGGATTGGTGAACTGCGCGTACCAGCCATTGGCACCGAATCGGCGGAAATCGACGGGCGTGAACAGACCGCCGACCACCTCGGTTTCAAAGACCCGTTCCGTACCCGAGACCCGCATCCGGAACTCACTGGTGCGGGCGATCTGTCCGTCTCGACCCATGTCGGCCACGACGACCCGCTTGTTCGGGTCGGTGTTTCCCATGTACCAGTGCGACAAGCGGACAGTCGTCAGCGTGACTCCGAGTGTGACCACGGGGAACAAGACCCAGGTCCATTTTCTTTGTTTGAGAAAGCCCAGTCCCAGGTAATCAACCGGTCCGATCAACAGCACGTAGCCCGCGAGGAGAATTCCCACAAGCCACAGGGGGAGCAAGCGCATTGTTTGCGGAATCAGCCGCCCCACCAATTGATCCCCCGACTGCATTGGCTCGGGGGCCAACTGATTCGCAGCAGGGCGAACCGACCGAAAATAGTTCCGATCGTAAGCCAGGGTGTTGACGTTTTGTGGATCCGCGAGTGGATCTTTCGGACGGTCCCAAGTTCCGGTCGCCAGAAATCCGTCGAGATGTTCCGCGCGAAGATTCCAGAGTAACGCCAGGGCGCCTCTCAAGTCGGCGGGATCTTTCACGGGGTTCTCCCGCGTCCCCCAAAAGAGCGCGACCCGACCGAGTCCGTACCGCGCCAGTCGCGGTTTGGCGTTGTCATCCCGAATCAGTCGGCCACTTGAGTCGACCAGTAACGCCTCCTGCCCGACTCCCGAGCCGGCCAGCCGGTCGAGAAATCGCAGGTGGTGTTTGTCGATCGCGGGCGCGTCGGGAACCAGGCAGACCGACCCGCCCGCGTGGACCCAATCGATGATCGCGTCGAGTTGATCCTCCCGGAGATCGGTCAACCCCTCGCGCATCAGAACCAGCAGATTGAACGCACAATACCCGAGCGGTTCATTGGGAAGGTCACGCGGACGAAAATGGCTCGGGACTGTCGAAAGGGTGTTCTCCGTCGCGGCGGTGCCGGAGGATTGGTTGTAGTGAGTTTCAAATCGCATCGACTGGATGAACTTCTGCGTCGCGTCGGGCATTGCCGACTGCCACGGATCGCAGACGGCGATCGAGAGACCCCGCTCCCATTGCGAGGGAACACGGAGTTTGAATTCTCCCAGATTCCCGCGGAAGTCGGGACCGATGAAGCGGAGAATGATTTTCAAATCCGGATTCGCGTTTCCGCCGTGCTTGGGGTCAATCGACGGCAGCATCATGCGAATCGACTGCCCCCCCGTCGAGAGCGCCATCTCATCGCTCGTCAACCGCCCGACGACCTCGATTCCGTCGACAATGGTCGCCTGCAGGTTGCCACGCAGAATTCCGGTATGCTGCGACTCCAGCCGCCAGACCACAACCATCGGCCCCTGGGTTCGGGACGTTTGCGATGTGGATTCCAATCCCGCAGTCAGGAGTTTCGACTGCGCGAGACAAGGGGAGCTGATCCCGCCCAGAAGTGCCAGCAGCGCGATGGATCGAAAAATCCAAAAGCGTCCGACAGTGTGATTCATCGGTTCACCAGACACGCCGCTAGAGGGGCAACACCAGAGTGGACACTGCATGGATTCAGCCGGGCATTCCCGCGGGACGTTTTTGAAAGTACCACCACTCGATCAGCAGCAGCGCGAAACCGGCCAGGGCGAACCAGGGCCAGAGTGGGCGATCGGTCTTCAGGGTGACCTGCGAAGCGCCCACGCGGGTCTCCTTCATCTGCAGGGCATCGACCGTCGAGAGTTCCGTCTCGGGGGTCGATTGCAGACTGACGCCGGCACTCGCCACTTCTTTCCCTTCCGTGCGGATGGAATACCGTCCGATTTGGGGAGCGGGAACACCCGATAGCAACCCGTCGACCGTCGTTTTCACATGGGTTTCGACCCCGTCGGGAGCGACCACTGTGTAGTCGGTTTCGGGCGTCATGATTCGCCCCGTCAAGAGGCCGGTTGGCTGACTTTTCGCTTCCGAAAGCCCTGCCAGCTTTCGCGCTTCATCCAGGGTATTCTTCACCAGCACGGGGAATCCGACGCGGTAGACCAGCGTCGACCGTTCGGTGTGGAACAGAATCGAATACTGATCCTTCCCACCGGCCACCTTTTGCAGAACCAGGGGACCAGACCGACCCTGCGCCAGAATCTCATACCCCCGTTCCTCGAACGCCTTGTCTTCGGTCCCTGGCCGCCGTTTGGGTTCATCTCCAAACATCAGATCCTTGAGTGACACGTACTGCAACAGAGGAGCGCTCCGTTGCCAGTCGACCACCTCGGCCACATCGGTCGTGATTTCGATCAGATCTTTCAGATCGGTGGGAACGAATCCCACCAGGACCATCATCCGCGCCTCAAAGTCGGCATGCGACGGCTGATCGGAGATCAAGAGATCGTAAAAGGCGGCGGTTCCCCCACCGTCATCATTCGGGTATAGCAAGACGCCCGGCGTCCCTTGCAGCGCCTGCCGATAGGTCATCAGGCTCAAGGGGCAATACACCACCAAATCGCGTGACGAGGGAAGATCGAGAAACGCCTGGTTGTCGAGAGTCAGCGAGTCGAACGTGTCGGGCTTGATCCGCACTTCCAGCGAGGCGGCGCTGAGATCGGTGATTGGAAACACCACCCGTTGCGACTTGCCCCCTTCGACGGTCAACAGCTCCGATCCCTCGATCTTGCCGTCACGCCACAGTTCCACTGTCGTCGTCATTTGCGAGTTTTCGGTCGCGTCGAGTCGGACAAACACATCCCAGCGTTCGCGGGTCCGCTGCGCATTCACCGCCGTGATTCCCACGTTGGCCCCGGGGGCCTCGATCTTCTGAAAGTTCAACTGGAATGGCAGATCGAAATTGACCAGTGGCGGGACGTTTCCATCGGTAAACAGCATCACGGTTTCGATCGGGACGGTCAGAGACAGCGCCTGCGCCATGCGCAGGCCGTCTTCCAGTCGGCTGGACGTGTGCTGCACCTGCAATTTGTCGAGCGCGTCGTGCAGCACCCGCTTGTTGTCGATGAATTCACACAGACTGCGGGCGCTGTTGGAAACACCAATGAGCGAGAGCCTCTGACCGGGCAGCAGGTTGTCGATCAGCTTGGTGACCTCTTCCTTGGCGACCGCCAGGCGCGACTCGCCTCCCGCCTTATCGAGCGCCGCCATGCTCGCCGAGCAGTCGATCAGAACGGGAAGGTATTGCGCCCGGTCGGCCCCGCTGGGGAGAAACGGACGCATCGCCGCCAGCACCAGTGAACACAGCAGCAGAATCTGCAACAGCAGCAGCAGACTGCGCTTGAATCGCTGAAACGGCGAATTGACCCGCTGGTCATTGATCACCGACCGCCACAAGGCCAACGACGACACATCAAGCTGCGGACGCTTGAGTTTCAGAAAATAGAAGATGATCAGCGGGATCAGCAGCAGAAACAGCCACGCCGACCACGGTTCCAGTATCCCCGGCCAATTCATCGCACCCACCCCTTTCGGCGAAAGAGGTCGAACAGGACCGATTCAATCGTGTCGGCCGACGAGATCGAAACGAATCGGCCCGATCTCTGTCGGCAAATCGTTTCCAACTCTTCCTCCAGTGCGAGCCGATGGTCCTGGTAGATTCCCAGCAGGTCACCCGCGTTCGAGACATCGAGCGCGTAGCCCGATTCGCTGTCGACGAATCGCACGTCCCCCGTGACATCGGGATTGATTTCGGTCGGTCCCAGGATCTGGACGGCGAACACCTCCAGTCCCGCGCTGAACAGCATGTTGAACGGTTTTTGCAGGTCGCCAAACGTCAGAAAGTCGGAAACCAGCAACACCACCCCCCGACCACGATGTCGTGTGAGCATGGAGTCGATGGCGCTCTCGATCGGATAGTCGCCCCCCGCAGGCAGCGTCTCAAGAAACTCAAACATCCGCTTTCGGCTGACCCGTCCAGTGCAGGGGGGCATGAACAGCGGCTCTTTCCCCGGGGTGTTGCAACTGTACATGCTCACCCGCTCGACGTTCATCAGCCCCATGATTCCGAAGGCGGCGGCGAGCTGCTTGGCCCGCTCGAATTTCCCCTCGAACTGCATGGAGGCGGAGGCGTCGACAAGGGCGACGACATGCAGGTCTTCTTCGTGGCGGTAAAGTTTGACGAACGGGCGTTCGAGTCGGGCGAAAATGTTCCAGTCGACGTTCTTCACGTCGTCACCCGCGACGTAATCTCGATAGTCGGCGAACTCGGTGCTGGTTCCCCCTTTGCCCGACTGATGCTCCCCCCGGGTGCGATTCGTCTTGCGTCGCATCGGGTTGATACGCATCCGTTCCAGCCGGGCGAGGACGGCGTTGTCGAGCAACGAGGAGAATCGGGCATTCCCGGCGGATGGGTTCATGTCGCGTCAGGGAGGAGGGATGGGAGTGATTCGCAGAACGGGCACAAATCTTGACGACTCACCCCTATTTCGGCGTTTCCGGCAGACTCTTCAGGCACTCCTGAATCAGGTCGGCGACACGGATATTCTCCGCCTGTCCGTCGTAGTTCAGCAACACGCGGTGCTGCAGAACTTCCGGGGAAAAGTGCCGAATGTCTTCGAACGCGACATGGGCGCGTCCCTCGGCGAGTGCCCGGACCCGAGCCGCGCGAATCAACGCCTGGGCCGCGCGGGGGCTGGCCCCCCAGCGGACAAAGTTCTTGATCCGTTCGCTGGCAAACTCGGTTGTGGGATGCGTGGCCAGCACGAGCCGGCAGGCGTAGTCGCGAAGCGGGTCGGCGACGACGACTTTGTCGAGCGTGCTGCGCAATTCGAGAATTCGCGGTCCCGATAACAGTTTGTGAAGTTCGAGCTGTTTCCGGAGAATTGTCCGGCTGACCACTTCGTTCATTTCCGCCCGCGACAGAAACGGCACTTCGACCTTGAACATGAAACGGTCGAGCTGCGCCTCGGGGAGGGGATAGGTCCCTTCCTGTTCGATCGGGTTCTGGGTCGCCAGAACGAAGAACGGCTGTGTGAGTGTGTAGCAGGTCCCCCCCGTGGTCACTGACCCTTCCTGCATGGTCTCCAGCAGAGCCGACTGGGTTTTGGGAGACGCGCGGTTGATTTCGTCGGCCAAAAGTAACT
>JAPLOC010000277.1:0-5657 GCA_026692825.1 Planctomycetota bacterium
TAGCGTAATCCCCCGGACTGTTCCGGGGCAATGCACGTGGACCGGTCCATTCCTCGGCCAGAAAGCTCGCGAGATCGTCGGCGTACAGGGCGTGCCCTTCGGCGGAGAATTCCGCGACGTTTCTCAAGTAGAGCCGTTGACCGGCCTGCTGCGATTGAAACGTGGGGGCGATATCGCAAAACGTGATATCGTGCTTGCGACAAAATTCTTCGATCAATTCGAACGGGCGGTGACTGCGGTAGATGCCGTCGGCGGGAACCCCCGCGCGTTCGCGAACTCCCCCTCCCGAGGTCGCTGTCGTCGAAACCTGCCAGGGTGCGGGGATCGCGGTGACGACGAACCGCGTCTCCTGTCCCGCGAGCAGATCCTGAATCAGCGACAACGGAGAAAACGCCTGTTGGATGTAGTCTTCCCAGTCAGGGGGAGTCTCGGCGAGCCACAGATATTTGGAACGGGGGAAGTCGATGGAAGACGTGGCGACACGCGATGTCTGGTCGGAGAGAAACGAATTCGCCTGTTGGCGGGCCCACTGCGGCAGCAGCAGGGCGTCAAAAGTGCCTGGCTTGGCGGCACTGCGGGGCATCTCGAGGCCGGGATGGGCGCAGGACGTTGGTGTTCCATCGGCATCGGAGACGACGAACCAGCGCACCGCATGGTCGTCGGAGATGTCCGACATGTCGAAATTGAGGATCACCAGATCGGGAGCGAGCGCGAGGAGACTCTTGCGGAGTTGCAGGTAGGAGAGCAGAGGACAGTAATCAGGGATGCCCGCGTTGATGACCTCGACGTTGACGTGGCGATCTTCAGAGAGGCGGGCCTGGAGGCGGGCGCAGAAGGTTTCTGATTCCACGACGTGCGAGGCGAAGGTGGAATCGTCCCCCAGGCAGAGAACCCGGAGCGTGCCGGCGGGCTTGGGAAGCGCGGGCTCGCGCCCCCGCAGTCCGAAACTGTTGACGTTTACCCGAATCTTCTGATCGGTATCGGGATTCCGCACCAGATAGGCCCGCGACGGCTTGAGTTCGTGGTGAGCCGTCCAGCTCTTACAGGTGAGTCCCCGATCGTACAGATCGCACCGCGTGAGTTGTCCGGTCGCGGAGTCATAAACGCGCAGCCCGATCTCCATCAGACATGCCAGCAGTGCCAGAAACAGCACCGCGTAGCACAGATGTTTGAACCAGTTGGCGAGCGACCGAATCATCCGTGATTCTCGCGGGAAAAACCGACCCCCCCGGACAAGAGTGGGGGGGCGGGATGGTACCGGTCAACGCAAAAATCGGCAAGATGAGTGTTGTGGGCCTTTTGGATCGCAAAGCCCACGCGTTCGCGGGTCAGCCAGCGATCACGGGCACCTTGCGGGTGGCGGCTTGCTTCACCTTCGGAAGCGAGACCACCAGCACTCCATCTTTCATCGAGGCCTGCACCGCGTCGCGATCGATCTCGTTGGGAAGCGTGAATGAACGCTCGTAATCACCGACGCCGTATTCTTCGTAGCGCAGTTGGAATCCCTCCGGGATCTCACAGCCAATCTGGCCACGAATCGTCAGGACGTTCTTTTCAATCGCAATTTCGACCCCGTTCTGGTCAACACCGGGGAGGTCGGCGACCAAAGTGAGGACATGGTCTTTCTCGATGATATCCACCAGGGGAACAAACACTTTGCGGGCTTTCGTCCGCTCGGTTCCCTCGGGAGTCGACGATTCCTGCTTCTCAGGAACGGGGCTGGTCGGTTTCACATCTGTCTGCATGAGAGAGTCCTTTGTAAGCATGGTTCGAAGCGAATCGCTTCGTTGCCAAAACTATGGTGAATTGGGAATGCCGATGGGGGCGAGCGCAATGGCGTTCACGCGGTTTTGACGGCGATTTTGCGTGGGCGATTCGATTCGGGTCGGGTCAGCCGGACGCTGAGTACTCCCTTGTCGTACGACGCTTCCGTCTTGTCGGAATCGACTTCAAAGGGGAGCTGCAGCTTGCGGTTGAATTCCCCCATCGTCCGTTCGCGACGATGAAAGGCGGTGCCGGCGTCCTCTGACGACGGAACCCGTTTCCCTGAGAGAACAACGCTGCTTCCGGTCACGACCACTTCCACATGCGCAGGATCGATTCCCGAAACTTCCAGCGTGATCAGAATCTCGTGATCGTTGGCGTAGACATTCACCGGCGGAGCCTCGCGCGACTCCCGCAAGCCGAACGGTCGCGCCGAATTCAGCAACCGTCCCATTTCGTGCTGCAACTGACCCATCTCACGCAGTGGATCCCACAACCGGCCGCCAAATCTGCTGAGCAAGTTCATGAATGAAACTCCCATTCCTTTAGACGTGCCAACGTTCGGACGCCGCCAACCCGGGCGTCTGGTAACGAACACTTTGGCAATGACTTGAAATGGAATGCAAGCGGCGTGCCTAACTGAAATTTGTTCGGGTTCGTGGCCTCCAATCGATTACCCAAACAGCATTCGCAATCAGCCGACTGGACCTCAAAAACCGCATTCAACTGCGGAGGCGACAACAATTTGCCTGTCGTCTTGAGGAATGTTCCTGCAGAGCGAATTTACCTGGCTTCCAGCGATTCATAAATCGCAACCAACAGAAAAAATGCCGCTCTCTGGTTTGATTTTGGTGCCGATTTGACGGGTTTTTCGCACGTTTCCACACTTCGCCGCGATTGTGGGTGTCGTTTTGGCAGTTGGTCGAAAAAGCGGCCCGCACGCCAAAATGGCAGCTTGTCGGTGTCAGCTTTCTGATGGCTGGCAACTTGGCACCGGCCCAACTCACACCCTATCGAAGCAGCCGGCCGCCGTGAGCAACGTTCGCCCAGACTGGATTCCTGGACAAAAGGTCATTGAGTGGTGGCGTGGCATCTCCTCAACTTCTTGGTTAGAATTTCGACCGTAGAACGTCTTGTTTTTCCTGAACGTGATTTTTTCGGTTGGGGAACAACGTGACGGAATTTCACGAATTGGATTTGACTCGGAACGACATCGGAACGGGGAGATGAGAATGGGCCGTCAACAGGGGTTTTTAATTGCCACAGTGGTGTTGCTGGCATCGATACTGGCGACCTCGGAGGCCGAGGCAGGCAAGTTTAAGTTTGGAACCGACGAGACAATTCGCACAATCCAGCCCACAAACAGCAAGGAGTTCAACCTCTGTCACAAAGTCAGTACGTACTTCTTTGTGGCGGGCTGCTACGTGAAAGATGATGGTTACGTACTTCGCAAGCCCGATGACAAGAAAAGCTATATTCCGCTGAATGAAATCCAGATCCAGCAGCTTCAGCGAGAGGGTGAGCTTCCCGATCCGCTGCCAAAGTACTCCTTGTCGTTCTTCGATTATTTGTTCGGCTATTCCAATTGGATCATCCTGGCCGGTGTCATTGGATATTCAATTGTCCAGAGGGTGCGAACCGGAAGTTGGGGTTGAGAGCCTGTCCAAGAAATAATCCGTCGTTGGTAGGTTGGATTCACGGCTCCGCGTGAGGTTCACAAACCACGAAAATATTTATGGGCGGGTTCTAGGGATTCGTCATCGACGCCTCCAACCCAGAACCGTTGACGCGCCACACGCCTCAGGCGACATTCCGCCGCCGAGATTCGCCCGTCGCTTTCAATCGGACCGCGATCGCCTCGGCCGCCGCCAGGAGGTCGTCGACAACACAATCTGGTGCGCCATACGCTTCAGTGCCTGAATCCCGTTGCCAGTCACGCTCCGACTCGGCACCGTACCCCGTTCGCACCAAGAGCGTGGTCGCCCCGACTCGTCGACCCAATTCAATGTCGCTCGGTTTATCTCCGATCAGAAAACTCTGATTCAGCGAGAATCCAAAATCGCGGGCGGCCTGCGTGGCCATGCCTGTCAACGGCTTTCGGCAATGGCACGGCGTTTCCGGATGGTGCGGACAAACGTAGATGCCGTCGAGAACGATTCCCACAGCCGACAGCATGCGGTGCAGGCGACGATGGATCCCGGCCAATTGCGTGGGGGCGATCAACCCCCGCCCCACGCCGGACTGGTTGGTGATGACAACCAGTCCGCACCCCAATTCCTGCAGTCGGGTCAGACCTGCCACGACACCGGGGAGTAATTCAAGCTGGTCGGCGTCAGCGAGATAGTTCCGTTCGACATTCAACGTGCCATCCCGGTCGAGCAAGACAAATCGACGGCCCATTCCACCGGCTCTCGAACTGGAGGGAAAGATTCGCACGGGGCAGCACTCCCGGACAGGGGATCTTGATTCAGGCCGCCTCACGACGGGGGAACGGTTGTTCCGGTCCGGAGTCGTCGCTGGCGGCCCAGGCGAATCGCACCACATTCGCAGTCGGACGATGCGGACCGACGAGTTCACACTCCCGGTCGGCCTTGATGGTTCCCCGGTTCGCAGCGGTTTCAGGAGCTTCCGCCCAATATCGGCACAGCGCCACCAGCAGTTCTGTCAAGTCGAAACGTCGCGCGACTGTTTGTCGTTCGCAACAGGGTGCCCGAAGTCTGCCACAACAGCGATTCCGGATGTCCGGGGGAATCCGCTTCCCAATGCAATCGGATTGGCAAACGTCCTTCCGTTCCCGGTTCAAAACAAAATTCCAATTCCATGACGTCCATCCGCTTCGCTCGTCGGACGATCTTGTCCCACAGCCGCATTTCGCCCGCGGCCGTTCCCGATTCCATGCGCAATGCCACCAGTCGGGCCCGAAGCGTACGGGGGAATCCCCGAATCAGCGACCAGACCGCTTCGAAATGCCGGGCCAACAGCATGGTTTCCTGGAACCCAAACACCCGCCCGCCGATTAGCGCTGTCACCAGTACCGCGCCGATCACAACCGCAACCAGGTCACTATGGACCAGGGTGGCGACGGCGGCCCCGACGGCGGCGAACAACGAGAAGCCCGCAACCACCAGCAACGTCTGGCTGGGAGAGAGACCGCGATCACGCAGACAATGGTGAATGTGTCCGCGATCTCCATGGCCAATCTTGCGACCGTTGAGTTTCCGTCGCAGGATCGCCATCGCCGTGTCGACCAGGGGGACCGCCAGCAGCACTGCGGGAACGACCAGAGTCAGTCCCGCGGCCTTTTTCGCCGACGCCTGGAGGGAAAGTGCCCCGACCAGAAAACCCAACGGCAGACTCCCGCAATCCCCCATGAAGATGCGGGCGGGGGGCCAGTTGTGCATCAAGAAGCCGACCAGCGCTCCGCCGAGCGCCACGGAAATCGCCAGTGTCTCGGGTTGATTCTGCCAACCGGCCAACGCGCCGGCTGTCAGGCAGACAATCAACCCCAGGGTTCCCGCCAGACCGTCCAGACCATCCAGCAGATTGATGAAGTTGCAACACGCGACCAACCACAATAGGACGACCGGAATCGTGACCAGCGCCGATTCGATTTGCAGTCCGAACAGAGCGAGAGAGTCCGCCGGTCGTCCCCAGAGAACGAACGGGGCGATCGCGATGACCTGCCAGGTGAACTTGGTTCTCGCTCCCATGCCATTGCGGTCATCCCATGCTCCGATGGCGCACAGGGCACCGGCCGACAGGCACATGGCGAATGTCATCCGGCCCAGTCCCTGCGACACCCCAAACCATTCGGGGGCGAGGGCGACGATCAGCAATCCAATGCAAAATGTCACAAAAATTGCCAGACCACCGGTGCGCGGCGTCACCTGAGC
>JAPLOC010000277.1:5738-9543 GCA_026692825.1 Planctomycetota bacterium
TTTTCGTTCCGTGTCGGGATGGTCCAGGACGCCGAGCCGACGACCGGCGACTCCGGCGGCGAGCGTGAGAACTCCCCCGAGCGCGCACGTCAGTACAAACAGACCGGCTAGCATTGGCATGTGTCGACTCCATGACACCACTTCGCTCAACCGCGACCGGACCACGCCCAAGGCGTTTACAACCGGGTTCGAGGTGAGCGCCCAACCCTCCTTGGCCGGGCGAAATCCGCCGTAGGTTACTATTCCCTGCGATTTGACTCCAGATCAGTCTGCGAGACTTTAGGACAACTTCAGACTCCACGCCCAGGGAATGACGACCATCGCGACGGCAAAGCAGATGAAATCGAGTGGTAACCCCACCTTGATGTAATCTCGAAAACGATAGCCCCCCGGGTTCATCACCATCAGATTCGTCTGGTATCCGATCGGAGTGGCGAACGCGCACGACGCCGCGACGGCGATCGCGATCATGAGTGGCCTGACGTTCATGTCCTCCTGGACGGCGATAGACCGGGCGAGCGTACACATGAGGGCTGCCGTGGCACTGTTACTGAGCAGTTCCGACAGAACCATCGTCAGTAAATAGACCACCGCCAGGACTGCGATTGGGCCGTAGGAAGAACAGGTCGCGAGCAGTTTCGTGGCAATCCAGTGGGCGGCACCGCTCGATTCGAGTGCCTGTCCGATCCCCAACGAGGCCGCGATCAGAACAATCACCGAAAGATCGACCGCACGGATGGCATCGTTCCCGCGGACACAGCGGCTCCAGAGCATCAGGACCGCGCCGCAAATCGCGATCTGTGACTGATTCCAGTATTTATTTTCAGGCAGAAACGACATTCCCAACAGCACCAACAGGAAGATCGCCATTGCGATCCAGGCACGATCGTGGCGGACGGGAGCCGTATCTTCCAATCCCGAAACCAGAACGAAATCGGGAGACTGCCGCCAGCGGTGGACGAAATCCTCGTCGGCGTCGACGAGCAGTGTGTCCCCCGTATGCAAGACGATCGTTCCGATTTTCTGTTCGAGTTTCACTCCGGACCGATGGACGGCGATGATCGCCGAGTTGTAGCGCCGGCGAAAATCGGTGTCCTTGATGCTTTGTCCGAGCAGAGGGGAGGTGGAGGAAATGACCACTTCGCACAATTGGCGACCACGACGGGGCATCGGCTTGTGAGGAGCCGGCACGACGGGGGCCGGCGCAATTCCTTCCAGAGAATCCAGCGAGGCGGCGTTGTCGTCTCCGTCGGATCGCGACGTGGCCGCGATTGCCGGGTCGCCAGCGGAAGTTACCTCGGCATCCCCCCGGGGTTCGCGGTGATCCAACGGGACCAGGCCACGGATTTTCTGGAGGTCGACGATATTCCCGGCGACTCCCGAAAAGGACAGGAGATCCCCCGCGCGGACCACTTCATCGGGACCGACCGCATTGATGACTTCTTCCCCCCGTTCGATGCGGTGCAAATAGAGACCGGCGACATCGCGCAAGCCGCCAGCTCGTACCGTCTGTCCCACCAGCGGGCAATTCGGACTGACAAACATTTCAATCGTGTATTCGCGGGGATGAGTTTCCAAGTATGCGACCAGGTCTTGCCGGGACGGAAGCAGTCGCGATCCAAAGGTGACCAGAAATGCCAACCCCACGATGGTGACTGGAATCCCGACCGGGGAAATCTCGAAAAAGCCCATGGTTCCGCCCCCTATGGCGGTGTCGGTCTTCGCCATCGCGGTCGCCACCACCATGTTGGTGCTGGTTCCAATCAACGAGCAGGTTCCCCCCAAAATCGTCGCGTAGGAGAGCGGAATGAGGAGCTGTGAAGGGGAAATCCTCATCCGGCGGGCGATGTTCACGAAAATCGGGAGGAAAAAAGCCACCAGCGGTGTATTGTTCATAAAGGCCGACAGGGTGGCGATCGGCCCCAGCAGTCGCAGCCGCGATGTTTTTGGGCCCGGTTTCCCAAACATCACGACACTAATGGTCTCCAAGGCACCCGTGGAGCGCAAACCCAGGCCGACAACGTAGAGCGCGCCAATCGCCAGGCAGCTCTTGTCGGCGAATCCCTTGACGGCATCGTCAAACGTGACGACCCCGGTGCAGACCAGCAGTACCAGTCCGGTCAGCATCACGATCTCCGCCCCGATCACATCCTGCAATAGCCCCAGAAGCACGGCCGTCAAGACGACCATGGTGACGGTGAAGTTCCAGTCGAAATTCATGTGTTGAGTCGGAGTCGACGGAGAAACGGAGGGCCGATCGAATGGCATTCGGTACGGAGCTGCCCGGAAACCTCTCCACCGAGGGTGACGCATGCCGCGGCATTCCAGGGGTGAAAAAGGTCGGGCGGATCTTAGTCGATCGTTCTGGTGTTTCGCGAGTCTGTAGAGCCGCCAGGAGCGACAAAACGACAGTTCGGACATCAGGATTTCGCGAATATTTCTCGCCAGACTTGCGGAAATCCCGCACAAATCGTTACTGTCGCCGCAGAAGTGACACAGCGCAACCCGAGAAGTGGGATTGCCACCGTCTGGAACCCGCAAGGTGAATCTGACGGGCGGTCGGGTGTGACGTTCCCTTGGGGATTTCGCGTCGGGCCGAGCCGGGAGTTCGCCAGGCTTTCTTCATGTGATTTCATGGCCTACGCCGCCAGCCTCTCGCAGAATCCAATCACCGCCGCCGCGGTTCAGGCGGTCTGCGAGGAAATTTCGGTTGGCCTCAAAGGGGGTGCCCCCAATCTGGCATTCCTGTTCGTCGGTTCGCATCACGTCGACCGGTTGGCCCCGATTCTCAACAAGGTGACCGAGACCCTGCGTCCCGACACACTGTTGGCGTGTACGACTGAGGCGGTCGCCTGTGTGGGGACCGAGGTCGAATCGGGAGTGAGCTTGGCGATGTGGGCAGCCACACTGCCGGGGGCCGATATCGTGCCGTTTCACGTGGTGTTCGAAAACACCCCGGACGGCGTCGTCTGCGACGGTCTCCCCGACCCCCCGCCCGAGATTTCGGACGTTCGGGCCATTCTCCTGCTGGGCGATCCGTTCTCCTGTCCGATTCACGAGTTGATCGAACGACTCGCCAACGATTTTCCCGGCGTCCCCCTGCTCGGTGGTATGTCGAGTTTTTGGCGCCGTCAGAGCGATCCAAAACTCGGCCTCAACAATGGCGTCAAACCACGCGGAGCGGTCGGGGCGATCATTCGCGGCGGTCCCCGGATTCGAACAGTGGTCTCGCAAGGCTGTCGGCCGATTGGAAACAGCTTTGTCGTCACCAAGTCGGAAAAAAACGTCATTCTTGACCTGGGTGGACTCGCCGCGCTGACCCGCCTGGAACAAACATACGCCGAGCTTTCCGAACGCGATCGACTGCTGATTCGCGACGGGCTGCACGTCGGGATCGCGATCGACGAATACAAAGATCATTTTTCCCGAGGCGACTTCCTGATTTCCAATGTGATCTCCGCCGACAAAGAGACCGGCGCGATCACGATTGGAAATCTGGTCCGTGCCGGCCAAACGGTGCAGTTCCACATTCGCGACGCCGAAGCAGCCGCCGAGGATTTGCGGGTTTTGCTCTCGCGTCAGAACTCGGAACGATCTGCCGGGGGGGGAGCGCTCCTCTTCAGTTGCAACGGGCGGGGCACCCGTTTGTTCCCGACTCCCAATCACGACGCCGCCCTGGTTCAAGAACTTTGTGGTCCGCTGCCGCTCGCTGGCTTTTTCGCCCGCGGTGAACTCGGACCGATCGGTCGACGCAACTTTATCCACGGGTTCACAGCCAGCATCGCGCTGTTTGACGATGACTCCG
>JAPLOC010000278.1:0-5541 GCA_026692825.1 Planctomycetota bacterium
TGGGGGCGATTCTGCTGGCAGCCGGCGCTCCCGGAAAGCGCAACGCCCTCCCTCACGCCCGCATCATGATCCACCAGCCCTTGGCTGGCATGGAAGGGACGGCGACGGAGCTCGAAATTCACGCGAAAGAAGTGATTCGCGTCAAGCAGATCATGAATGAGATTCTGCTCAAGCACACCGGTCAAACCCTGTCAAAGATCGAACAGGACACTGACCGCGACAACTTCATGTCGGCGGAAGAGGCCAAAGATTACCGCCTGATCGACACCGTCTTGGATCGGCTCCCCGGCGCTGGGGGCTGACCGGCGGCGGGGCTTCCGGATCTAGACGTTGCATCAATCGTTGATGATTCGTTTCGGCCGTCGGCCGAGGGAGTGTTCGCTCGTGTCTGCTTTCCGCGTTCGCACTCTGGTTTTCATTTCACTGTTTGCCGCGTTTGGTCTGCGCTCGGCCGCTTGGTCGGATGACGCCCCCGCCGCAGGCGGCTCGAAGGTTAAGCCGGTCGACTATCTTCGTGACGTTCGGCCGATTCTCTCCCGGGCGTGTTATAACTGCCACGGTCCAGACGAGGCCGAGCGCAAGGCGGGGCTTCGCTTGGACCGCCGCGACGCCACTCTGGCTCCTCTGGAGAGTGGCAGCCGGGCGATTGTTCCCAATCGGCCTGCGGAAAGTGAACTCTGGCTGCGGGTCACATCGGAAGACCCGGTTGGCAAAATGCCTCCGGTAGGTTCGGGCGAACTGAAACCGGAGCAGCTTCAGATCCTGAAATCCTGGATTGAACAAGGGGCTGTCTACGCCGAGCATTGGGCGTTCGTTCCGCCGAAACGGGTCGCCCCGCGGAAAATCACCGACGCCAACTGGGCACGCAACGAGATCGATCACTACATCGCCTCCAAATTGCAGTCCCTGGGACTTCAGGCGAATCCCGAGGCCGACCGCCACACATTGATCCGCCGGCTGAGTCTCGACTTGCGGGGCCTGCCCCCCACGACGGCGGAAGTTGCGGCGTTTGCGAATGATCCACGTCCTGAAGCGTATGAGGAACTGGTCGACCGCTGGTTCAGATCCCCTGCGAACCATCTGGCGGTATCGCGACTGGGTGATCGACGCGTTCAATCGCAATCTGCCGTTCGACCAGTTCACGATCGATCAGATCGCGGGGGACATGCTGCCCAATGCGACGCTGGACCAGAAGATCGCGACGGCGTTTCACCGCAACACCATGACCAACACGGAAGGGGGAACCGACGACGAAGAATACCGCGTCGCCGCGGTGAAGGACCGGGCCGACACAACAATGCAGGTCTGGATGGGACTGACGTTAGGCTGCGCGAAATGCCACAGCCATAAATTCGACCCGATCAGCCAGAACGAGTACTACCAGTTCTATGGAATCTTCAACCAGTCGGCAGACAGCGACAAGGGAGATGAATACCCGACGCTCGCTGCTCCAACGGCCGATTTGGAACGCCGTTTCCAGGAAATCGACGCAGAGATCGCCCGCGTGAAGCAGGCACTGGAAAAGCCGACGGCTGAACTCGCCCGGGAACAACAGGCTTGGGAAGCGACACTGGGAGTCTCCCCCACTTGGACCGCTTTCGGAGAGAAGGGGACATTCCAGTCGACCAGCGGAGCGACACTCCAGTTTCAGAAAGACGGTTCGATTCTGGTCAGTGGACCGACCGCTCCGCAGGATTCGTACACGATCACAGCCGAACTGCCGATTTCCGGAATCACGGGCCTGCGGCTGGAAGCGATTCCCGATGAGAGTTTGCCCTCCAAAGGTTCGGGCCGGGCCGCTGACGGGAATTTCGTGCTGTCGCGAATCAGTGCCACGGTCGCCGACGCGAAGCAGGCCGACAATCTGGTGTCGGGCCGTTACGTGCGAATTGAACTCCCGGGAGAAGGGAAGATTCTGTCGCTCGCAGAGGTCGAGATCTTTTCTGGTAGCGACAATCTGGCGAAGCGGGGAAAAGCGACGCAATCCAGCGTCGATTACAACGGCCCGCCCGAGTTGGCGATTGATGGCAATTCCGATGGCGATTTCGAAAAGCGTTCGGTCACGCACACAAAGACCGAAGCGAATCCCTGGTGGGAGGTCGACCTGGGCGATACCCGGCGGTTCGATCGCATTGTGGTCTGGAACCGAACCGGGGGCGGAGTCGGTGGGCGGCTGGCTAATGCCCGAGTGATTGTCCTCGACACCGAACGGCAACCGGTTTGGCAGCAGACGCTCAAAGAGGCCCCGGAGAAGAACGCGGAACTCGCTGTCAGCGGTGCCCAGTCGCTGCCGTTGGCTCAAGCGTCGGCGGATCATTCACAGCCGTCGTTTCCTGTCGCGAATGCGATTTCGCAAAAGGATCTCACCGCGAGTGGCTGGGCGGTGGGGCCGCAGATGCGTGAGCCGCACACGGCGGTGTTTGTTGCATCGACCGCCATTGGCAAGGTTCCCGTGACGCGTTTGACGGTGACTCTCGATCATCGCTTTAAGGACGCGGGCTATGCCCTGGGTCGATTCCGACTCTCGGCCACCAACAGCCAAGAGTTGATCCGTCGGGTCGGTGTCCCGGTGGAGATTCTGCAAATCGTCGATCAGCCGACGGCGGCGCGGAGCGCCGAACAACTCCAGAAACTGGCGGCTTACTACCGCACGATCGCCCCCAGCCTGCAACCATTGCGGGACCAGATCGCACAACTCTCCAAGTCGCGTCCTGAGATCCCCACGGTCCCCGTGATGGTGGAACTACCGGCGGATCAGCGGCGCACAACCCGCTTGATGATTAAGGGAAACTTTCTCAACACGGGTGACGAATTGGTCGCTGCGGTTCCCAAAGCGTTTCACCCGTTGGGAAAACAGGGACCAGTCACCCGGGTCGACTTGGCCAACTGGCTCGTTGACAGCAACAATCCTTTGACGGCCCGCGTGATGGCGAATCGTCTATGGGGACAGATCTTCGGAATCGGACTGGTGGCAACCGAGGAAGATTTCGGCTCTCAAGGAGATCTGCCGACGCATCCCGAATTGCTCGACTGGCTGGCATTGGAGTTCCAAAGCGACTGGAACATCAAGCGATTGCTGAAGACGATCGTCTGTTCTTCGACTTACCGGCAGTCGTCTCAACTGACCGCCGAGAAGATTGAGAAGGATCCACGCAACCGCTATCTCGCCCGCGCTCCGCGTTTCCGTCTGGAAGCCGAGATGGTGCGGGATCAGGCACTGGCATTGAGTGGCCTGCTGAGTCACAAATCGCACGGCCCGTCGGTGTTTCCGGTACAGCCGCCGGGACTTTGGCAGGCGGCCTTCAACGGCGAGAGAACCTGGACGACCAGTCCGGGTGAGGACAAGTACCGCCGGGGCTTGTATACGCTTTGGCGGCGGACGGTGCCCTACCCTTCCATGGCGGCGTTTGATGCACCGAGCCGGGAAATTTGCACGATCCGCCGGGTCCGCACGAACACCCCGTTGCAGGCGTTCGTCACCTTGAACGACCCGGTCTATGTCGAAACATCGCAGGCACTGGGACGACGGTTGGTACGGGAAGGGGGTTCCAGCCCCGTCGACCGCGTGCGGTACGGACTCGAACTGACTCTCGCGCGGCCCGCGCAACCGGCGCAGATCGAGAAACTGGTGGCCCTGTATGAGTCGGAACTGGCGCACTATCAGGCTCACGCCGCGGAAGCGCTCGACCTGGCAACCAACCCGCTGGGGCCTCTGCCCGAGGGGACGGCCGCCGGTGAGATGGCGGCGTGGACAGTGGTCGGAAACGTTCTATTGAATCTCGACGGGGTCTTGACCAAGAATTAGCCCAACGGGTTTCAACCCGGCCGATCGTCCGAATGTCCCTGCCGTCGCGCGACCGGGATCGACCGGTACAGGCGGAGCAGCCCGAGCAAAGCGGCCATTCCACCGATTAGAAGAATCGCCAAGCCGACGAGCGTCGGAACGTGACCGAACAGATCCCGCGTCCGTTCCCAGATGAGTCGCCAGGTGAATAAGACGATCACTGCGGCCGCCGCGAGGCAGGGACCATAGGGAAGTGCTTTCCGCCCCACAGTGAACTGCAGCAGCAATCCAACGAGCAGGCCGCAGCCCGGGGCGATGAGAAACACGCAAACCACTGGCTGCCAGCCCATAAAGCCACCGATCATCGCCATCAGGGTCACGTCACCCAGCCCCAGAGCTTCCACCCCCAGAACCGCCTGAGAGACAACCCGGGCCAGCCAGGTGAGTCCCGCCCCGACAATCATCCCCACCAGGCTCCAGACCAGACCATGCCAGTGGTGGCTCTGCTTGATCCAGCCGGGAATCGCCGGCCCCACATCGGGCAGCCAGTGATTCCAGTCAACCCAGACCGGAATCAACTGCATATTGCTGATCGCGAACGCCCCGATCACCGCCAGGATTGTCCCCGTCGCTGTGATTTCGTCGGGAATGATGTACTGGTCGAGGTCGACCACGGTCGCGGCGATCAGCAAGGCGATGAATGCCAAATGGTAAAGCACCCGCCACTGCGCCCAGTCAATTGATCCCCCTTCGACCAACGACTGGCACCGACCGGCGATGACCGCGACCGGGAGCGCCGCCGACAAAACGACGCTGGTCACAACAATCGCGATCGCCGGCGTCATCCGCAGTCGAAATCGCGTACCCAGTTCAATCGACAGCAGCCGGTTGCACCACCGCACCAGCAACCAGCCGACGGCGAGTCCCAGCGGCGCGAAGAAGGCGATATGCGCGACCGAGTCGGCACGCGTCACGAATTCGAACCAATGCCGATTGATCTCCCGCAACCAGTCGATCACCACACCTCCCCGGCCATCGTGGCCCCAATCCGTTACCAGTTCGTGAACGATCCGTCCGCACGCGACCAAATGGGACAGCGTCCCTCGGGAATCGGGGGATAGTCCTTCGCTTTGGCTTCGTCAAACGTCACTCCCAAGCCCGGACGCGTCGGGGGCAGCAGGTGTCCCGCTGCGTACGGAACCTGGACGGGGAACAGTTCCTGGAGATACCGCCCGGGAATCCTGGGCAATTCCTGAACCCCAAAACAGCTCGACGCGAGGTCCACGTGCAGACATGCCGCCGTCGATACCGGCGGGGATTTTGACTTCCAGCGTTTTCTGCTTTTTGATCTTGCCCTGACCGGCGCAGGGGATGCACGGGTCGCTGATGGTTTTGCCCATGCCCCGGCACGTGGGGCAGGTTTGCTGCTCCAGCAGTTGTCGAAATTCCCATTTCGTCGCGTACTGCTCCCCGACTGCCAGCGGCACATTCGCCTGCTGGGACAGTTTTCGATACATCTGCGGATTCTCGCACCGCAACGGGTCCTCGACGAAGTAAGGTTGAAACGGTTCCAGTTGCCGACAGAACAGCAAGGCGTCGGCAGGCTCCAGCCGCGTGTGGACATCGACCAGCAACTCGATATCGGGCCCGACCCCCTCGCGCAATGCGGCGAAGTCCGCGACTCCCTGTCGCAACGCGGGCCGGGGATCGAAAACCGAGCCGTCGCCCCCACCCCGAATTTCCGTGCGAATGAACCG
>JAPLOC010000278.1:5561-10640 GCA_026692825.1 Planctomycetota bacterium
TGAGCCGCCGCCACCAGTTCCTCTGTGGAATTCCCCCGGGCGTGCGGGTAGCAGGCGACCTTGTCGCGCGTCAGTCCGCCGAGCAGTTGGTAGAGGGGCACTCCCAGCGCTTGCGCTTTGATGTCCCACAGAGCGATGTCGAGAGCGCTGATCGCCGCGCAGCCCACGCGTCCGGCGGGGAAAAACCCGCTGCGAAACATCACCTGCCACAGATGTTCCGTGCGGAAGGGATCCTGCCCTATGAGCAGTGGCTCGACCGCGCGAATGTACCCGGCGGTCGATTCTTCGCGCCACGTGATCCCTCCTTCGCCAACGCCGCGAAGACCGGTATCAGTCTCAACGACCACGAACAGGAAATTGCGTTCCGCGCCGATGAGATACGGGGTGATGCGAGTGATCTTCATGGTGGATCCCCTTCTAGTCGACTGGAGCGGGAAATTCCATCGAGCCGGCGTCAGCACGCCCACTTCGCTGGTCGTGTTCAATAATCGCCAGTCCCGCCACAAGCAGAGCGGCGGTCTCGATTCGCAGAATGTTCGCTCCCAGGGAAACCGGTTTCACTCCCGCGGCGACCGCCTGTTCGATCTCCTGTGGCGTGAAGCCACCTTCCGGGCCAATGAGAAAGGTGAGATCCCGTTGGGTGTCGATCACCGACTCGTGCCAGGTAGTACCGGTCGGATCGGCCATCCAGGTCGCGCCCGGCGTGATTTCTGTCGCAAGGAATTGCCGCCAGGAGACGAGCGGTGTCAGTTCCATCAGTTCCGAACGACGACACTGTTTACTGGCTTCGACAATGGTCCTTCGCAGACGGTCGAGTTTGCCGGAACCGGGTTCGACGATGCTGCGACTGGTGGTCAGGGGAATCAGCCGGTCGACCCCGAGTTCGGTCGCCTTTTCGACCAGCCAGTCAAACCGATCTCCTTTGGGGACTGCCGTCGCGACGGTCACCCGGTTCGGGCGGCGATGGGAATCGATCCGGCGCTCCAGAACCTCCAACTCGACCCCGCCTGCGCACTCGCCACATATTCTCGCGATAGCCTCGGTCCCCCGTCCATCAAAGATAACCAGCGTATCGCCAAGGACCGCCCGGAGGACGGTGGTCAAATGGCGAGTTTCTTCGGGCGAAAGAACCAGTTTGGGCTGTTCGCCAAGTTGTGGGGCGTAAAATCGGCGTGGCACGAGTTGAGAATCGGCGTGATGCGACAGGAACGAAAACGACGATTATATCAAGGATCCGCCAAAGTCCCTTCGGTCGAGCATCATGGACTACCAGACGCTGTTTTACTGGGGTGTTTCGCCCGCGAACCTGCCTGCCCCGCTGGGATCGGGCCCGGATTATTGCGGTCCCCACCAGGAAGAGGCATTGGCCCGGCTGCATTACGCAGTCGAGTCGGGGATCCGCTGCGTCCGGGTGCAAGGGGCGTCGGGCGTGGGAAAATCGCGGCTCTTGAGCCGGTTTTCCCGCGAACTGGAAGCGACTGGTCCCCGGACGGCGGTGGTGGCGGTGGCCAATCGCGAACCGCAGGAGCTGCTGTTTGATCTGAATGTCGCCCTCGGTTGGTCTCCGGAAAACGACCATAACCTCACGACACTCTGGCGCCACCTGGTCGATCGAATCACCGGATTGCAGTATGCCGGCAGCTCGGTGGTGTTGATCTTTGATCAGTTCGAAGCGGCGACAACTGAGACAATTCGGCTATTCACGCGGCTGGCCCGGCTGGAAGTCGACAGGTCGACACTGATCCTCGCGCAAACCGAATCCAGCACAAGTTCATTCAGCCCGGCCGCATTGAGCGGAATCAAGGATCTCATCGATTTGAACGCCCGCTTGCCCGCGTTGGCCTTGGATGAGATCGAGTCGTTTTTGGCCGCCTGTTGGCCACGGGAACGTCCTACGCCCCTCATTCGAGTGAATGCGCTGGAGCGGTTTCATGAGCTGACATCGGGGAATCCGCGACGGATTCAACGGCTGATGTCGGTTTGTCTGGTCGCGGGGCGGACCCTGGGGGTCGGCGAAATTGATGCCGACCTGCTTGAAAGTGTTGCCGAGGAAATGTGGGGGAGTTCGCCGATCGTAGAGACAGCGGCAAGACCGCAGGCCCGGGCGGCGTAGTGACTGTTGGGGCTTGTTCGTGGACGGCTAAGAAATGTCGTATTTTCCGCCGCGTTTGGTATCACTCGACGCCTGCGGGTCTTCGTCAAACATCTTCAGTAACCGCCGAAAATCTTTGTCCTTCCGAATCGGATCAAAGTCGGTTTCGTTGTCGATCAGAATGCGGAAGTCGCGATCCAGACGCAGCGCCCGACCCAGCCAGCGCAGGCACTCGTGCGTATTGCCCGCCAGGGACAAATAGCACGAGAGGTTGTACTGAATCAGCGCATCGCGGGGTGCGATCCGATGCGCCATCTCCATGGATGTGATCGCTCGGGGAAGCTGGTTGGTTCGTTTGTAGCACCACGCCATCGCCATCAGCAGCGAAACGTCGTCCGGATTATTCGAAAACGCGATGTCGAATTCTTCCAACGCGTCGAAGTGCCGCAACTGTTCCCGACGAATTTGTCCTTTGAGGTAGTGGAATTCAAAAAGGGCGGCTTGTGGGGCGCGGACACTGTTCAAGGACTCCAGCGCGTTCTCGGGGAGTCCCAATGTCAGGTATCCCTCAGCGGCCTCCAGCAGGCGACGATCACGAATTGACAACGCAGAGGGCATCGAGCCGCCTTCGGTGGGGGAGCATTTTTTCATGGTGCTGGCAGAATTATTGGCAAATCGCCCCAGTTTCGGCAATCGCCAAGTTCCCACCAATCGAAAATATCACAGGACGATTCGATGACAATTGCGTCCCCCCCCATGTTGCGGTAGATTCGGGCGGTATTGACCCATCCCGCTTTCCTCTTCGGTGAAATCTCACCCCAATGAGCGAGACCGTCGCTCCATCAGCGGATTCTCCGCAGCCAGCCGCGCCGGCGAATGTTCGCGATCCGTCGCCGATGATGTCGCTGGTACTCATGGTGTTTGGCGCGTCTCTCGTCGTGTTGGCCTGTTGGCACGCTGGCCAGGTACTCACCGCCCCGGTGGAACCCCCCGCGACATTGGCGAACATGGCGGAACCGATGGAGGCCGAAGCAATGCGCTGGGGTCGGCTTGTTCTCGACGGCTTGGGCGTGCTGTTTGGTAGCGCCTGCTGCATTGTCGGGGCGCTGTTGCGGTGGGCCTGACCGGGCATCGGGTGGGGGATTACGAGCTGCCCGATGCGCTGGCTCGCGGTGGCATGGGGGTTGTCTATCGGGCTCGGCATCTTCGGCTCGATCGAATCGTCGCCCTAAAGATGATCCTCTCGGGAGGACAGGCCTCCTCCGAGGAACGGCGGCGGTTCTCCAACGAATCGGCCGCCGCCGCCCGGTTGCAGCATCCAGCGATTGTCCCAATTTTCGAAGTGGGACAACACGCAGATCAGCCATTTTTCGCCATGGCGTTTATCGATGGCTCGAACTTACGAGAGCGCCTTTCCAGTGGCTCAATCCCTCCCTCGGACGCCGCCCGACTGGTTCGAATTCTCGCCGACGCCGTCCATTACGCACATGCTCAGGGAGTCGTTCATCGCGACCTGAAGCCGGCCAACATTCTTCTCGACAGCGACGGGCAGCCGCACATCACCGATTTCGGCTTGGCGAAACAGTCGGCATTCGATGGCGAGTTGACTGATGTCGGGCAGATCATCGGCACACCCGCTTATATGTCGCCGGAACAGGCGACCGGCAAGTCGGAGCAGGTGGGACCGGCGGCGGATGTCTATTCACTCGGGGCGATCCTCTACCACGCGCTGACCGGCCGTTCTCCGTTCCTGGCCACGCCCTCCGCGAGATCTGGAGGTCATCTGTCTGAAATGCCTGCGGAAAGAACCCCTGCAACGGTACGCGTCGGCGCAGCGTCTCGCGGCCGACCTGCGGAGCTACGAAGAAGGCCGCCCCATCGAAGCTCGCCCCATTTCCCGTTCCGAGCGATTCTGGCGAGTCTGCAAACGGAATCCTTGGCTCACTTGGACAACAGCGGTCGCCGTCATCAGTTTGTTGGGTGGCACTCTTCTCGCGATCCTGTTGGCCCGGGAAGCGTTGCGCGCCCGCGGAGTCGCGGAACGGACCGCCGAGTCCGCCACCCGGGAACGCGATCGAGCCAACCAAAACGCCGCCGCCGCGAGTCAGAACGCCTATGCCGCCAACATGCGGCTCGCACAAACATCGTGGCAGGCGGGTGATCTCCGGCGCACGCGTTCGCTGCTTGACTCTCTTGCGACCGGTTCCCCCGGACTGCGGGGCTGGGAATGGGAGTATCAGCGTCAATTACTCCAGCCAGCGACGCGTCGACTGGAGGAGGATCCCGGTGTCGTGTTCGCGCTGGAGTGGTCGCATGAGGGATCGCGGATCGCCGCCGGCACCGTACTGGGCGTTGGATTATGGGATTCCGACGGGAAAGCGATTGCCAAAACTCCGGTGGGAAACGATCTCATCTCGGGAGTGGCATTCGCCCGCGACGGAGGGCCACTCGCGGCGGTCTCTCTGGATGGCACGGTCGCGCTGCTCGACCCGGTCAACGGCAAGGTGATCAGCACATCCAATCGACCAGGTGCCAGCCTCACGGCGGTGGCCATCTCGTACGATGGAAGCCGGATTGTCACAGGGTCGGCCGACGGCAGGATCTGGTGCGTAGAGCCCCCCAACTGGGGGTTGGTTTGGAGTGCCGCCACGGAAGCGGCGACCGTGACCAGTCTCGATATCGACTCCGCGAAAGAGCGCATCGCCGTTGGGCGACTGGATGGGTCGGTGGAAATCCGCTTGGCGGACACCGGGGTGATCCAGCGACGGTTTTCTCCCATCGCACCGCACGCCTGCCGATCAAGATTTCTTCCGCGCGGTCACGAAATCGCCACGACCGGCCGTGATGGTCTCTTGCGAATCTGGAATGTTGAGACCGGAGACTGCGTCGCGACGCTTGCGGGGCACTTGGGTCTTGTGCATTCCCTGTCGATTTCAGCGGATGGGACCACTCTGGTTTCGGGGGGGGTGGATGGAACCGCGCGACTG
>JAPLOC010000279.1:0-6179 GCA_026692825.1 Planctomycetota bacterium
GGTTCTCTCCGAAAACGGGGAAAAGGATCCAATTCCAGCCGTCGTAGGAACGCCGTTCGCCACATGTCGCGACGACGCTCCTGCGGCGTCGCGCCCGACGGCGCAGCCGGCGGTTAGGTCGGTAAACGTGACCTGTTGTTTGACCTCAGCGTCGTGCGAGCCAACGTTTCCGATACGGCGTTTCAATCTGTCTCCACTCGACTCTGCCGAACACGTCCAGACCGCGGCGTCGTAGGAACGCCGTCCGCTACTTGAGCTCCGGCGGAACCGTACCCAGCACTTGGGTTCCCGACTCGAGCATTTGCACCCGGGCCTCCAAAGACTCGATCCTTTGCTCCAACGTCGCGTCGACTTCGTGAATCTCTTTCGAGCCGAACGACAGGGCGATGCAGCCGGAACTGCCGCAGAGCGCGATCAGACCGACGACCAAAGCGCCGCGAGAGCGGTGTGGAATCATGGCAGGGTGGGGGAGAGGGGAGGAGGGGGGGGCGTGACGCGGTTTGGTCGGGCAAGAAACCGACCTGGGGGGAATGATGTTGTGTCCCGTTTTTCGAGTTTGGTCAATCCCAACTTCCGGACACATTAACTTCGCGACAGCCGATGGACCGCCAATTCTCCTTCAGGAACCACACTCTCCGCGAGTTCCACCAGGCGCTCATGATGCGTGAAAAACAGCACTTGCGTTTGTCGCGCGAGATCGGCGAGAACCCCCAGCGTCGCTTTCGAGCGGGCGTCGTCGAAGTTGATGAGAATGTCGTCGACAACCAGCGGGAGCCGGGCTTGCGTCTCCATCTGCCGTTCCAGATTCGCCAGTCGGAACGCCAGAAAGAGCTGGTCTCGCGTGCCGTCGCTCATTCCCTCCACTTCCACGACGGCCCCCGACGGACGGACTCCCAATAAAATCGGTTCGTCCTTGTCGTTGAAATCGGACTTGATGCCACTGAACGAATTGATCGACAGCCGCGCGAACAGTTCGCTCGCCCGCTTCAAAACCGGATCCTGCGTTTCCTGGCGATAGCGCTCCAGATACCGGCGGAGAATTCCACCGGCGATTTTGAGCCGAACGTATTCCTCGGCCTGTTCGCGGATCGTCGCCAGCGTTTCCTGAGCCTCCTGGGCGGCCACAACCGCCTCTACCCCTCCGTTGCGTCGATCCAGCTCGCTTTGCAGTCGCCCCACTCCCTCCTGACACTCCGAGCGACGCCGATCGAGATCAGCCAGCGCCTGGGCGATCTCATCGATCTGCACCGGCACCCGGTCGGCGTCGACCAGCGAGACCTCGGTCAAAAACGAGCTCAAATCCGCCCCCGCCGCGAATCCGCTGAGGACTTCGTCCACTTCTTTCAGTCTCTCACGCAGATCTCTGGCCAGCACGGATTTTCGTTCCAGTTCCACCAGAGTGGCCAGATCAGGACAGTCGGCTCGGCGGAGCAGCGCATCCAGCTCCCCCTCGGTCAACGCGATCCGTTGCTGGGCCTTGTCGCGGGCTTGACGCTCATCCGCGAGTTGAGACTCGATGGCCTTCCGCTGACCATCCACCCGCTGGGCCGCCGCCAGCCGACGCTGAAGTTCCGCCGCCGCCTCATCGGGACGCGAACCCGCGATCTCGGGCGCGACCACCGCCGCAAAGCCAGCGACCGTGGCGCGAAACTCGTCGATATGCGTTTGCATTTCGTGAATGCGGGCGTCCTTGTCGGCGATACTCACCAACCCCTCGCACACTTCGTCAATTGTCGCCAACATCGACTGCACCTCTTCCGGACGCGCATCCGGTTCCGCCGCCGCCGGCCGAGTGATTTCACTCCAGGCTGTTCGCCACTTCTCCAGGTCACTCCGCAGCTTTTCGCGATCCTGGCGGAGTCCCTCCAATTCCGCCGATTGACGGTCGGCTTCTGACTCGGCGGCAGCCCGCGTTTGCCGTTGTTTCGCCAGGCGCGCGACTTCGTCTTCCGCGAACTGCGTCAACAGCGGATGCGAAAGTTCGCCCGATTCGACGATCCCCAGTTTCGCGAACTCGGCACGAATCGTCTCCGACTGCTGCCTCAACCGGGTCTCTAAGACCTGAGCCGCCCCCTGGCGTTTCTGCAAGTCCCCCGCCAAGGTGACCAACTGGCTGTGACGTGTGATCCATCCACGCATTTTGATTCCCACCGGCTCCCAAGTCGAACGCCAACGGCTGTTCCAGTCGTCGAGTTCACCAGCAAGATCCTGTTCGTCCTCCTCCAGACGCGCCAGTCGCCGTTGGGAACGTTCCTGTTCCAGATTCAGTTTGGCGAGTTGCGCCACGCGGTCGGCCTCGGTCCGCAACCGGTCGGCGATATCGTCGGCGGTCGCGATGTCCCGTGTGAACGCCCCTTCCAAACCCAAGTCCCCCGCGTATTCCTGTTCCCGCGCCGGGTCAGGAGGAACTCCGTTCGAAGAGAGTCGAGCTTGAATCAGTCGCCAGCCATCGTCCCGTCTTTGTCGGGCGGCGGCGAGCGCCGCTTCGCTGGGAACCGAATCGCCTCCAACCAACTGTCGAATGGCTTCGTCTGTCTGTTCGCGCTGCTCTTGCCACTCGCTCCGTTTCTGTTTTAACTGCGACTTGCGAGACTCCAACTGAGTCCTGCGTCTGAAACGCATCGACCACTTCTGCGGTGGGAACCGCCAACGCTTCGAGTTCCTCCATCGTCCCGCGCCAGGGGGCAAGCTTCACCAGCTCGACTCCGATCTTACGGGTCAACTCCGCAATTCCCCGCAGTTCGATCTCAATCTGATCGAGCGAGAGTCCCTCCCGCCTTAGAACCGACAGAACCCGCTGCAGGTCGGCGGGGTCGGCCGGCGGTGGATTCGCCGCGAGCTGCTCACGCTGCCCGCGTGTCGACCGTTCGAGCGAGTCAATCCGTTCCTGAACGCCACTCAATTTCGTTTCGAGTTTCGCGAATGAACGCCACTCAATTTCGTTTCGAGTTTCGCGAATTCCCCGACCAGCCGCTGGATTTTTGTCCGTTCCGGCGCGGTGAGCCGCAGACTGCGGGCTTGGTCGAGCGAAAGATCGGGCCGCACGTCGCTGAGTTTCGCACGGGCCTCCGCCTCGAGCTGAATTCTTTCCTTTTCCCGTTTCGGAAGATCAATCATCGCCTTACGAAAACTGTCGACCCCTTGCACCAGTTCCTGAATCTCCGTGGCGTGATTCAAGACTTCGAGTGGTGCCGTCAGGCCGGCGACTTGGTTCTCCCAGTCGGCGATCTGTTTGTGTGCCAATTCACAGCGTTCGCGATCCGCCGCCAGTCGGCGGGTCGCCGCCTCACGCGTGGCGATGTCGGTCTCGGGAATGTGCGGCACATTCCCCAGTTCAATCAGGCTCAAATGCAGCTCCGCGCGCCGGGTCGCCTGCAGTTGCGCTTGCCGAATTCGTTTCAGTCGCTCCAGCTCCGCCGACCTGTCACCATACTGCGCGTCCAACTCCTTCTTCCGCTGCTTGTTCTCTTCGAGTTCCGCCGCGAGCTTCTTCCACTCGGCGACGTTCAACGACGCATCGCGAATCGTCTTCTTTTTGTCCTGGAATTGCTGCAAAGCCTTGTTCAAAGGGGGATTCGATGCTCGCGACTTGAAAATCCGGTCCGCTTCGGTGTCGAGGTCCGCCATGACCTGCCGGACTCCCAGAATGCCCGCCCCCGCCTGAAACAGTGTGGTCGCCAGCTCCCCCTTGCCGTCCAGCAGCGCATGCCCCCCTTCCACCAGGGAGTCGTGATCGATCCGGAACAGCGTTTCAAACAGATCGCGGGGCAATCCCCGCAACAGTCGCCCCAAGTTCGCGTCGGAAACGACCTTCCCTTTCGTGTCGCTCAGTGTGTCGCGGGTTCCTTTCCTGCGGACGAATTCATGTTCCCGATCGTCCTCATCCAGCAGCCGGGCGGCGACGCGCAGCGCGGGGTTCTTATGCAGGAAGTTGTCGGTGGAGCGGGACGGGATCCCATACAGAAAATCGGTCAGTCCGCGCAAGGCGGTGCTTTTCCCCGCTTCGTTGGGACCGTAGATGACATGCAGGGCTTGACCGTGCTTCGAAAGATCGAGTCGGTGGTTGGTAAAACAGCCGTACGCGAGGAAATTCAGTTCCAAAAATCGCATTCTATTTCCCCTTCTGGGCGCGCAGCCGAGGCTGCAATGTCTGGGCGGCCCCGGGCACAAACCTCGCGAGCATCGCGAGATCCTCCAGATCGAACGGATCGGGGTCGGTCTTGAGTTCCGGCGGGAGCTTGTTCACCAGGTCGGTGATGTCTTGTTTCAACTCTTGCAGGAACTCGGGGCTGTGCGCCCCATCGTGGATGAATTTCAACAACTCGCCGATCGCGTCGGTCCGTCCGTCGAGATCCGCAGCCTCTTCAACCGGGGTGGTCTCCAGTCGGATCTTCTCGATCCAGACCTGCCCCGCCCCCACATCGGTCGCCAGCGCCCGGCAATCGTTGGTGAATTGCTCTCGACTCGCCACGAGCGCGGAATGCGCCGGCGATTCACCAATGAGCCGCAGGCGAACTGCCAGCAACCGATCCCCCGCGTCCGATTGAGCCCGTTCCAGGGCGGTCCGGACGGCGTCGAGTGCCCCGCCCGGGTCGGTGGCACCCTTCAGATCGACAGCGCAGTCCGTCCACCGCAGGACGTCGAGTTCACAATGGTCGACCGCGGTCACTCGACCGTTTTCGACACTCACCAGACTGCATCCTTTGCTGCCGACCTCGCGAATATGGCGTCCCTGGATGTTGCCGGGAAACACGATCCACGGATCACGCTTCAAGATTTCCCGCTGATGCACATGCCCCAGCGCCCAATAGTCGTACCCTTTGTCGCTCAGTCCTTCGGGTGTGCAGGGGGCGTAGTTTTCGTGTCCGGGTCGACCACCGGCGCTGGTGTGCAGCAGACCAATGTTCAAATATCCCGATTTGGCCGGCGGATAATTGGCAGACAGGTCTTCAGTCACCGATTGGGAGGCGAACCCCTGTCCATGGATCGCGACTCCCTGCTCTTCGAGAATGACAGTTTTGGGACGGTCGTGGGGGAACTCGAAGACGTTCGCGGGGAGGCGCAGTTGTCTGGAAATTTGACTGGCGGCGTCATGGTTCCCGCGGATGAGGTAGACGGGGATCGCGGCGGCGTTGAGTCGGGCCATCTGCTGCGCGAAGAAGAGCCCGGTGTTGTAGTCCTTCCAGTCTCCGTCGTAGATATCGCCAGCGATCAGCACGAACGCGACCTGTTCCGTAATCGCGAGTTCCACCAGATTCTTCAGCGCTTCGCGGGTCGCCCCGCGCAGTTCATCCACGGGCGCTCCGTCATACCGTTCCAATCCGCGCAAGGGGCTGTCGAGATGCACGTCCGCCGCGTGCAGGAATTTCATGTTTCGCTCCCTTCAAGGTGACCGTCGCCCCCCCACGTCTTAATTTGCCGCCAACTCGCCGCGGAGTGCGAAAGGGGAATTCGCGCGGCTGATTCTAACCTTCGCGTGGAAGAAAATGAAAGGTGACAGTTGCCGGTTCCGCCAGGGGAACGATTGCGAACCGGGCGCATTCCCCGGTAATCTACGAATCCATGTCTTTGGATTCATGCAAACGGACTTGCTTTTGGGAGCTGTGACGATGCGCGTGTTGAAGTGGTCGCGAGGGGTGCTGTTCGCCATTCTGGGGATCGGCCTGGTAATGACCGTCGGCGGGGCGAAAAACGAAGACGTCTCTTGGCCGCAATGGCGCGGGCCGAAGCGGGACGCGGTCTCGACCGAGAAGGGGCTGCTGAAGGAATGGCCCGAAAATGGTCCGCCGCTCGCGTGGAAAGCGGATGGCATGGGACGCGGGTATGCCAGTCTCGCGATCACCGCCGGCAAGATCTTCACTGCGGGTAAATTCGACGATGGAGAATACCTGCTCGCGCTCAAGCTCGAGGATGGGAGCCAGCTTTGGAAAGTCCGCATCGGCGACGCCACCGGCGACGGCCCCAGCAGCACCCCCACCACCGACGGTGATCGGGTCTTCGCAGTGGGCGCGAATGGCGATCTGCTGTGCGCGGCGTCCGACAGCGGCAAGGAACTGTGGCGGAAGAGTTACACCAAGGACTTCGGCGGGAATATCCCGACCTGGCATTACTGTGACTCGGTCCTTGTGGATGGCGAAAAAGTGATCTGCACCCCAGGGAGCGAGAAGTCGACCGTTGTC
>JAPLOC010000279.1:6204-7209 GCA_026692825.1 Planctomycetota bacterium
CCGTTGTCGCTCTCAACCGCGCCACCGGCGACGTCATCTGGCAGACATCGATTCCTGGCGGCGGCGGCAGCGGATTTGGTTATTCGTCCCCCGTCGTTTCCGAAGGTGCGAAAGTCCGCCAATACGTGCAGCTTCTGGGAGCCGGGACTGGTGTGGTGGGCGTGCGCGCCTCCGACGGAAAACTGCTGTGGCAGTACAAAAAAGTGAGCAATGGGACAGCCAGCATTCCCACTCCGATTGTCGAAGGGAATCTGGTCTTCTGTTCTTCGGGCTACGGAACCGGCTCGGCGCTGCTCGAACTGAGCAAAGATGGCGAAGGCGTGAAAGCCGACGAAAAGTACTTCCTGAACGCCAACTCCCTGCAGAATCACCACGGCGGAATGGTGCGGATTGGCGATTATGGGTACTGCGGACACCGCCACAACGAGGGCTTTCCGATCTGCGTGGAACTGAAGAGCGGAAAGACCGTGTGGGGTGGCGACAAGCGGGGGCCCGGTTCGGGTTCCGCCGCCGTCGTTTACGCCGACGGGAAACTCTACTTCCGGTATCAGGACGGGCTGATCGCCCTGATCGACGCCACGCCGGACGGCTACACCATCAAGGGGACGTTCAAGCTGCCGGAAGTGGGTGGCCCCAGTTGGTCGCACCCGGTCGTTTTGGGAGGGAAGTTGTACCTCCGCGAACAGGGGACACTTTACGTTTACAACGTCGCCGCTAAGTAGGGTCGGCGATCGCGCAGGCGAATTCCACCTGCGCGACGGTTTTGCCGTCGACTTGCAGTTTGCCGGCCAGGAAAAACGCCTGGCCGGCCCGATCGGTCAGTTCGACCAGGGCGACCACCGTCGACCCCGGTCGGACGATCTGGCGGAATTTCACGTTATTCAAGCGCGTGGCGACGGGGACTTTTCCCGCAGGCACCGAGCCATCGCCACGGTGGGCGATCAGCGTCGCCCCCGCCTGCATCGCGATTTCACAGAGCAATACGCCCGGGAAGACGGGCTGGCC
>JAPLOC010000279.1:7217-12340 GCA_026692825.1 Planctomycetota bacterium
GCGACAATCCGGCTCTCTTCGATCTCGTCGACCGCGTCGATCCAGAGAAAGGGATCCCGGTGGGGAATCAGGACTTCAATCTGGTCGCGGGTCAGAGCGGGCACGGCGGACTCGAAAAAATGGCGGTCTGTGAGCGAAATCGTAGGATAGCGAACAAGCCCCTCGCAAAGAATGCCGCGAGGCGGCTGGAACACCAGCCGCCTCGGACATCGCTTGGTTCATTCAACACCTGCTGGCGCGACCAATTCGCAAACCGGCAGACGTCCGAACAATCTCAGTTGTCACAAACTCAGTTGTCGTAGTACAGAGCGAACTCGTACGGGTGGGGCCGCAGGCGCATCGGGTCGATTTCCTTCTCGCGCTTCCAGGAAATCCACGCTTCGATGAGATCCTGTGTGAACACGTCTCCCCGGGTGAGGAATTCGTGGTCGGCTTCGAGAGCTTCGAGCGCTTCTTCGAGCGAGCCGGGGGTCTTGCGCGTCTGCGCCAGTTCCTCGGGGCTCATTTCGTAGATATCGCGTTCGAGCGGTTCGCCCGGGTCGATCTTGTTGGTGATCCCGTCGAGGGCCGCCATCAGCACCGCCGAGAAGGTCAGGTACGGGTTGCTGCTGGGGTCCGGACAGCGGAATTCGAACCGCTTCGCCTTGGGATTCGCCGAGTACATCGGAATACGGACCGACGCCGAGCGATTCCGCTGCGACATCGCCAGATTCACCGGGGCTTCGTACCCGGGGACGAGCCGCTTGTAGGAGTTCGTCGTCGGGGCGGCGAACGCCAGAATCGCGCGGGCATGCTTCAGCACCCCGCCGATCGCGTACAACGCCATTTCCGACATCCCGGCATAGCCATTCCCGGCGAACAGGGGCTGACCCTTGTTCCACAGCGAGAAGTGAGTGTGCATCCCGGAGCCGTTGTCCTGGAAAATCGGCTTGGGCATGAAGGTCGCCGACTTGCCATGCTTGCGGGCGACATTGCGGATGATGTACTTGAACCACATCATCTGATCGCCCATGGAGAGCAGGTCCATGAACTTCATGTCGATTTCGCACTGGCCGGCGGTCGCCACTTCGTGGTGATGCGCTTCGACCACGATGCCGACCTTGCGCATTTCCGCGACCATCTCGGCGCGAATGTCACCCAGCGTGTCGAGCGGCGAAACAGGGAAGTATCCCCCCTTCATCGGGATCTTCGAGCCAATGTTCGCGACCTTCTGGCCCAGCAGGCCCCCCTCGGACTTGGCGGAGTTCCAGGCACCTTCGCTCGAGTCGACTTCGTAGAATTGGCCGTTCGGGGCCGACTTGTAACGAACGTCGTCGAAAATGAAGAATTCGGGTTCGGGGCCGATGAAGACGGTGTCAGCGATGCCCGTCTGCTTCAGGTACGCCACACCCTTGCGGGCGACGTAACGCGGGTCACGCGTGTATTCCTGACGGGTGATCGGATCGACCACGTTGGCAATCACGCTCAGGGTTGGCTTTTCCCAGAACGGGTCGACACGCACCGTCGACGCGTCGGGAATCGCCAGCATGTCCGACGCATTGATCGCCTGCCAGCCACGAATCGACGAACCGTCAAATCCCATCCCTTCGGTGAAGGTCTTTTCGTCCCACGTGTCGATGGGGTAGCTGCAGTGCTGCCAAGTTCCCAGCATGTCGACGAACTTCAGGTCGACCAACTCGGCGCCAACCTTCGTGGCGAGTTCAAAGAAGTCCTTCGGGGTACCAGCCATCAACGATGTCTCCTGTCTCTCGGAAGTAGTCGGCCAGGTGGAAAAAAATCGAGCGCGTGTCAACTCAGTCAAGCTCAACAAGGCTCCGACTGCCTATTTATTCAGCAGTCGTTGCCGCAGAAGTGCGCGAGCGCCGCGCGGAGTGGGCAGATTCTGGCCTGATCTCCATTCATCTGGGCATGTGCGGAGATGTTCCGCAAACAGCGTGCCACGCTCGCGCGGTCAGGATAGCCGGAGGGGGGAGGAAAATCCACTGTTGTGGGGTTTTCCTGACCTGGCAGACTGCCCCGCCAAGGGTTGGGTCCTTACGGTCGCCCCGCGACCTGACGGGGTGGGTGCGATGCCGATTGGGCCCAGCATGATCGCAAGTGGCCACACGGCACCGCTGCCGTAGGCGGCTTCCCCGTGTAGGGATTAGGGGAGGGGGGATCGCTCGGTCAGCGGACGGTACCCCACTCGCAGTTTGTCGATCACAAACAAGCGGCTAAACTTGGCCAGACGACAGCGTCGGAACCGCAGTCACACGGCCGGTTTTCGCCGACTCCAGGGCGGCCTGGACCGTGGCGCAAATGTGCCAGCCGGTGCGGGCATCGAGAACGGTCGGAGTGTTGTGTGCGATCGCCTGGGCAAAGTTTTCCATCAGGGTGTAGTCGGCGTCGTTCGCCACCCGACGGTGTTTGAATTCCTTGTCTGGCTGTCCCCGGTAATACACCCCCACCTCGGGGCGGGCCTCGCTCACAACGAGCGCCCCCTTCGACCCCACGACATGCAGCTTGATTTCGCCAATGTCCGGATGGCTGGCGTTGCCGATCCGTCCCACGCACAGACTCCCCACAATCCCACGTTCCATTTCCAACGTCACGGTCGCCAGGTCTTCGACGTGGTTGTCGACATTCACCTGGTGAAAATGCGCCGCCGTCCGCGCGAAGACCCGCTTCACAACGGCTCCACACACCATCTGAATGTAGCCCAGCGGATAGATCCCCTCATTCGAAAGTTCTCCCAGGGGTTGCGTCCCGACCGCGCCGTCGGAACCGTCGACGTGGGCCGCGATTTGAAAAGTCAGCCAGTCGATCGGCGGATCGTCTGGTCCGCGCGATCCTGTCGGCGGGCCGGCGTCCTTCGCGAAATAGAAGTCGACATGAATCGACCGGACTTCGCCGATCTCGCCGTTCGCGATCAGGTCGCGTGCCTGAACAACCGCCGGCAGAAAATTGCGGTTCCACATCAGAAATTTCACGCCGCGCCGTTCGACCGCCGCGACGACCCGTTCACACTCCGACAGCCGATTCGACATCGGCTTGTCCTGCACCACATGCAGTCCCGCTTCGATCGCCCGGACCGACAGATCGCAATGCCGCTCGGCTTCCGAACTGACGACCGCCACCTGGACGTTGAAGTCGGCAAGTGCCCGGGCGACATCGCGCACATAGGGGACACCGAACTCGTCAGCGAGTTCCTGATTGCGCTGATGCACCCATTCGGGACGGTCGGCGTCGTCGGCGACCACGACAATCTCAAACTGCGGGTGTGCCGCCACACCGCGCGGGACATACGCATGCTTGACCACACTCAAAACGACACAACGCCAATGAGGCACCGTCATGACATTCCCCTTCCACGAAGGTCGCATGCCAGACTGGAAAACCACCCCGCACTCGCCAATTCACGCCAGAACATAATGGTCCTCCGGGTGAGCCAACCGAACGGCCGCCGAGCTTTCCGACGACAACCTCGCCCCGGCCAGCACGATTGCCGAGCGACGGAGATCTTCCCATGTGGTCAACGCGGCGACACGGCCCGCACACGCATCGAGCAGATTGCGTAGACGCGACACCATGGGCAACACCCCTTCGCCGGTGGTTACTCCCCGGGCTCCGGCCGATCCCAACAGCAATTGGCGATTGTGATGATCGTCGGCGTACGTCGCGCCGGTCGAACCCAGCACGGAGAGGGAAAAGTAATCCTCAGCCGAGGGGAGCGAGCGGTAGCAATCGAGAATCGCCATCCCACCGGCGCGAAACCCCAATTGAATCTGGAGCGGTCCCACTGGTCCGACGGTGGCCTCGTCTTCTAATGACTGCGAGGAGACACAGTACAGCGACTCGGGGATTTCACCAAACAGCCAGCACGCCAGATCGATGTTCGCCCGCAACGCCTCCCAGACGGACGCTGCCTGCCCCATGTGGGCGTGGCTCCAGTCATGCAACCGCATCAACCCGATCGTCCCCAGTTTCCCGGACATGACCGCCTCTCGGACCGCCTGAACCGATGGCCGATGTCGCGACGGCTCACAGACCAGGATCCTGGCTCCCCGCTTTTCCCCCAGGGACCGCAGTTCCTCAAGTTCCGCAACGGGCCATTCCCCCGGTGTGACGAGCAGCAGGTGTTTTCCCTGATCGACCGCTCGGTGAAGCGAGGCGACTTCAGCTTGTTCATCCGCGATGAGCAGCGCGTCAAATGGAGTCGTTGGCGTTCTCAACAGGTCGTCCGGGGTCTGAACGGCAACGCCTTGCGAACGCCATGTGTCAATGCCATTGGTGGAACTGCCGTCGCAGGCGACGATCGCCGTCAGCGTCACGTCGGGGATTCGCCGCAGCGCCGTTACGATCGCGGACGTTTCACTTCCGGCCCATAACGCCAGTCTCAGGTTCGATGTTGCGCTCATTGGGCGGGTCTCTTCATTGCGGCGCGCCGACTTCGCATCACTGTCCGATGCAAAACAAGTGCTTATGAGTTCGCAGGAATATCTCGCCGTCTGAAATCGCCAGTGTCGAATTGCCCGGTTCGTCGAGCTTGTTCTCGGCCAGCAATTCAAACGTTTCTGGATCAGCTCGAAAGACGAGCGTCGTTCCTTCCTGATTTGTCACATAAAGTCGATTCGCGACGCGCACCATCGATCCCCAAATAACCCCGGGGGGCATCCGCGACTGCCACAACTCCTTCCCGGTGGTGATGTCGATGCACTGGGCGATGAACTGTTCATTCGCCATATAGAGGTGCTTGCCGATGACAACTCCCGAACCGATTCGCTGCGGATTGGGCTTTTCAGTGAGCCAGAGCCGATGCGTTTTCGTCACGTTTCCCGAACCGCCAAGCTTGAAGGCCATCGCCGGCCCATGATAGCCCCCCATCGCGATTCCAATCCCCTCACTGATCAGCGGGCTGGTGTAAACCAGTTTTCCCAAACCGTCGACCGTCCACAGGATCTTCCCGTCCGCCGGGTCGTACGCGTTCACACGGTGCGGCAGACTGACAATCACCTGTTCGTGCCCGTCGACCAGTGTCACGATCGGTGTACTCCAGGAACCAATCCACTCCTCTGCCCCTTTTTCGCCACTGGCACCGCCCGGTTCGTCGACCTGCCACAATGTCTTGCCGGTCTTGATGTCCA
>JAPLOC010000280.1 GCA_026692825.1 Planctomycetota bacterium
CGGGCGACTTTTTCTGGATCCGATTCTGAGTTCACGGGGGGGGCCTCACTCCTTCAAACGGATCCGCCGGTATTCCATCTGCCCGCGATCCCCTTCCAGACCAATCGGGCCGCTGGCGGGAAGGTTCAGCGCCTCCTCCAGGACTTCGCCATTGCAGGTGCAGTGAGCCACGTTGTTCTTCACCGTGATCACCAGTTCGTTCCAGTCCTGGGGCTTGTAGTTCTTCAGGTTTTTGTAGGGGCCGGCGAGAGGATAATCGCGGCACTGCAACTGCGGCCGACGAATGAACACACCGCTGTCGGCATTGGGGGTCGCCCGGAATTCGAGTTTCAGAACGCAATCTTTTGAGAATTCCCGCGTCGTCCAGAGCTGCTGCACGCGCCGTCCTTCGGGGGGCGTCGTGACAATCAAACGGCCGTGCTTGGCGACATACCGCCCGTCACCACTCGCGGTCTTGTCATCGAATGACTCCTGCTTTTCCTGAGTCTTCTCGACGCGAAATCCCCAACCGGTCAGGTCGCGGCCATTGAACAGGCTCACAAACCCCTCTTCGGGCTGGAAGTTGTCGTCCTCTGTTTCAACGAAGTCGAGTGTCGCCAGAACCGGCCGCAGAGCGGCGGCCCATTTGCGGTACCCCTCTTTGTTCGGGTGGAGCAGGTCGGGAAATTCCGACTCCTTCGCATCGCCCTTTTCATTGGCAAACAGCGTCCAAGTGTCGATGACCGTCACCTGTTTTTCTTCCTTGAGGGCGGCTGCGTACAGGGCGTTGATCTGCTGAATGTCCTTCGCCGACCGCTTCTTGGATTCGGAACTGGGGAAGACCTGGCAGACCACAACCGGCAGCTTGGGATCGTGCTTTTTAAGGGCAGCGATGATGAGCTTGAGATTGCCGGCGATTGTCTCGGGAGTCGCGTTCTCCTCAAGATCGTTCGTCCCCATCAAGATCACCACGCCTTTGGGCTGCAGCGCCAGCACGTCCTCTTTCAGGCGAATCAGCATGCCGCGGGTCGTGTCGCCACTGATGCCGCGGTTGGCGATTTTCACTCCAGGGAAACTCCCTCCCGCGTCGTCGCCCCAGCCTTGAGTGATCGAATCGCCCAGCAAAACGAGCGCACCGTGGTCTTCTCCGACCCGGGCGGCCCAGGCCGATCGGCGGTCGCGCCACAGATTCTTGAACCAGTCATAACGGCGGATTGGTCCGCTGCCGGGCAATCCCTCGTCGGTCGCGGGAATTTCAATCCCGGCGCGGTCGGCCTTATCGTCGGCCGAAAGCCGACTTGTGGGGAGGGCGAAGAGGCACAGGAACGTCAGTGTGGCCAGCGCGGCCGGGCGGATGAGCGTTTGCATGGCCAGATCGTGATCAATCGAGCGTCTCAATGCAAGTTATCCTCCGCGCGGCGTCAAATCAGACGATTCGCGTTCCATGCACCGGCGGCCATCTGGCTTGCCGAAGACCCAATTCACCTGCCCCTCCGACTCGAGTTACGAATGTGGTTTTGCGGCATTGGGAGTGCGTACGAACGACGGAGAGAATTTGACAGGATGAAGAGGATGAAAGGGATGAACAGGATGGAGTTGCTCGCCATTCCCGCTCTCTATGATGGAGCCGCGAAATTGTCTCGTTTCCGGCCGTGTGGGGTATAAACCGCGTGTGGTCGAACCGGGCGCAGGGCTTGCGGGGAGTCGCCCGACGCGAAACAATGCGGATTCGCGTCGGCGATCTGTCGCGGGCCGCGTGCCCGCGGTGGATCACGCCGGTTTGCGCAGCGCTCAGTGGCCACCCTGAAGGACCCCTCTCGATGAAGCGGATTCTGCTCGCGTTCTGCCTCGTATTGATCTCGGCCGCCGCCGTACCGGCAGCCGACCTGGAACTGAAAAAGGGAGACCATATCTGCATCGTCGGCGGTGGAGTCGCCGAGCGAATGCAGCACTATGGCTGGCTGGAAGCCCGACTGCATTCGCGGTTTTCCAACCTCGAACTCGTTTTCCGCAATCTGGCGTATTCGGGGGACGAAATTGACGGCTATCGCAATTCGAGTCACCGGTTGCGGTCGATGTCGTTCGGAACTCACGACGAGTGGCTCGCTGGCAAGTCGGGCGTTCCCCAGCCCGATAAACTCTCACCCCGCGACCAGGGGAAAGTTCGTGAGAACCGCTTCGAACTGACCAACACTCGGGCCGACGTGATTTTTGCGTTTTACGGCTACAACGAATCGTTCGCCGGCGACAAGGGCCTGGCTCAGTTCCGCGAAAACGTCGAAGGCTTCATCAAGCACACGCAGGGCCAGCAGTACAACGGCAAGTCGGCACCGAAGCTGGTGCTGTTCTCGCCCGTCGGACTGGAAACGATTCTCGACCCCAACCTGTTGTCGCCCAAAGCGGTTCTCGAAACCAATCAGCGTCTGAAGAAATATTCCGACGCGATGGCCGAGGTCGCCAAGGCCAATGGCGTGCAGTTCGTCGATCTGTTCGGGGCGATCCTGGGAGAACGCACACCGGAGCAGGCGGTGACCCTCAACGGTCTCCATCAGAACGCGATGGGGGATCAATTGATCGCCGCTGTCGCCGAGCAGGGGCTGTTTCCTAATGGTCCCATGCTCAAACGCGACGGGGCGGCGCTCGAAGCGTTGCGCAAAGCGGTCGTCGACAAGAATTTCTACTGGTACAACCGGTACCGGGTGACCGACGGTTTCTCGACCTACGGCGATCGCGCTTTTTTGAAGTTCTCTGAAGGCCCCGGCGGTTACGGCAACGGGTTGTCGAACTACTCGGTCGCACAGCGCGAACTCGACGTCCTCGACATGTTGACCGCCAATCGCGACAAAGTGGTCTGGTCGACGGCGCAGGGAAAAGCGGAAAAGGCGGTGGATAATAATCTTCCCGAGTTCATCCCGGTGATAAGCAACAAGCCCGGGACGCTCGAAGGGGGCAAGCACCTTTTTCTATCGGGTGAAGAATCCCTCACCAAGATGACCGTCGCCAATGGACTGAAGGTCGAACTGTTCGCCGACGAGTCGATGTTCCCCGAACTGGTGAACCCGGTGCAGATGGCGTTTGACACCAAGGGTCGGCTGTGGGTCGCCTGCTGGCGAACCTACCCGCACTGGAAGCCAACCGAGAAGATGGACGACAAGCTCCTGATTCTCGAAGACACCAATGGCGACGGCCGGGCCGACTCGTGCAAGACCTTCGCCGGCGATTTGCACAATCCAACCGGGTTCGAATTCTGGAACAACGGCGTGCTGGTGGCGCAAGGCCCCGACCTGTTGTTCCTCAAGGACACGAACGGCGACGACAAGTACGACATCAAGGAGCGGCTGATCCACGGTCTCGACACCGCCGACACGCACCATACCGCGAACAGTTTCGCCCTCGACCCGGGAGGCGCGTTGTACTTCCAGGAAGGGACGTTCCACCACTCGCAGATTGAAACCCCCTGGGGGGCTCCCCGCCGCGTGGCGAACGGTGCCGTCTTCCGGTATGAACCGCGCGCGAAGAAGATCGACGTGTACGTGTCGTTCAGTTTCGCGAATCCGCACGGCCACATCTTCGACCGCTGGGGCCAGGACATTGTCTGGGACGGAACGGGGGCTCAGCCGTACCACGCGGTGCTGTTCTCGGGAGATGTCGATTTTCCCCACAAGCATGCCGGGCCGCCGCAGGTTTATGGACAACGCGTCCGACCCTGCTCTGGAACCGAGGTTCTCGCCAGCGCTCATTTCCCAGACGAATTCCAGGGAAATATCCTGGTGCTGAACGTGATTGGCGTACAGGGAATGCTGCGGTACAAGATCGACGACAAAGACTCAAGTTTGGGGGGTGTTGAGCAGGAACCCATCCTGACATCGACCGACCCCAACTTCCGTCCCGCCGACGTCGAAGTCGGTCCGGACGGGGCGATTTACTTTGTCGACTGGATGAACCCGATCATCGGGCACATGCAGCACAACTTGAACTGCTCGACCTGCTGAAGTCAAAGGAAGATCGCGTGCGAGCCCGGGCCCGCATCGAGTTGAGCGGTCGCCCCTCTGCCGAGGTGACCGCTGCCGCCACCAAGTGGCTCGCCAGCCTCAACAAGGCCGACGCCGACTACGAGCACCACCGGCTCGAAGGACTGTGGCTGTTCCAGAGTCACAACGTCGTGAACCAGGATCTGCTGCGGGCGGTGCTGAAATCCCCCGACATCCACGCCCGGTCGGCGGCGACCCGGGTCCTGACGGCGTGGCGTGACCGCATTCCCGACACGCTGGAACTGCTGCAGCAGCAGGTCAATGACGACAGTTCCCGGGTGCGTCTGATCGCGATCTGGGGGCTCAGCTTCTTCCACGGTGCCGAGGCGAGCCGCGCCGCCGAGATTGTGGTTGAGGCGCTGCTGAAACCGGACGACGTCTACATCAAGCACGTGCTTTCGGAAACGAACAAGACGCTCGACCGCCGAATTCAGGCGGCCGGCGGCAAATAGTCCGCAGCACAGTGTGCTGAAAAAAACAGGGCGTCTCGCGACCGTCGCGAGACGCCCTTTGCGTTGCTGCAATACCCCGTAAGGCGAACGGGGAGCGTTAGCTCCCTGGTCAGCGTTACTCGCGAATCGCCTCTTCAGGTTCTGCAAGAACCAACCGCGGGGTGATCACCAGATACGTTCGTTCCGCAGGCAGATTGGGGCCGGCATTCTTGAACAGGCGGTCGACTTGCGGGATTTTGTTCAAAATCGGAACCCCGACTTCGCCCTGGTCGGCACGTCCCTGTCGGAACGCCGTCAGGTCGACGACCAGTGATTCCCCAACCCGGAGCGTTTTCTCGATCTGGCGACTCGCGGCACCCGTCGCCGACTCCCTCCAGCTCAATTGCAACTGCAGCTTGTGCAGCGTCCCGCCGGTGAGGGGTTGGATCCGCAATCGCCCCTCGTCATTGGCGAATTGAGTTCCCAGTGCGCTCGCGAGCAGATCAGCCGCCTGGCCTCCCTGGAGGGTAATCTTGACCTTTTCGGACTTCGGAGTTTTTGGAAGAAGGCTCGCCAGCAGTCGACGTGAATCGGCGGTGGCCACGGCGACAGCGACCTTCGCCTCGGTTGCCGTCAGTGGCCGCAGCGTGAGCGAACCACTCTGCTCCACAGCGGAGGCGAACTCCTCGGTCGCCAGTTCGAACCGATTCAGCTCGATGCCGATCTGAACATCCTGCAGGGTTCGCACTTGTTTCAACAAGTCGGCGATCTGTTGATGAACGCCGGAGGATTGTCGAATGACCAGGGACAGCGAACTGACGTTTGGCCGAATCGTTCTACCGGCGTCCGCGTCCCAGGAATCGGGCGCGATTGTGGTGGAGATGAGTTCCGCCACGGCATCAAGGTCCGACTCTTTGAATTCGGGGGCCATTTTCTGCGTTTCGAGATCGTTCGCCTGCGGATCCCCCGCGACCACAACGGTCTGGGGGGAGATCACCAGGTCGGCGACCGCATAGGTTCGAATCTGCGTTTCGTCCCCCTTCGCCCCCGAGTTCAGAACGGGAACGCGAATTCTCTGCTCAGTGCCAATCGGGACGCGAATCGTCTCGCCCGGTTTCACCCGACCTTCAGCCGGCGTTTGACTCTGGTTCGATGTCAATCCGCCGCTCAATTGGACGACGCCGCGCAATTCCGAAATCGGCAGACTGAGTTGAACTTGGTCGGCGTCAAATCTGTCCTTCACGTCGCCATCACGGGCGAGACTGACCATGGCGTGCAGTTTCTTGTCGGCCAGGAATTTCACGTTGCCACGTGCTTCGATTTGAACCCTTTTCCACCCCGGCCGGTTGATGGTCTCCGCCCGTTTCGGTACGGCAACTGCGATCTCGTCCGCTTGCAGAACGTAGGCTGCAGAATCCTGATCATCGTTCCCCGGAGGTTCGATCGACACAGTCACACCGCCCGTTGCCTCGTAGGCCTTTCCGTCGTCGTCCGATTGCATCCGAATCCTGCTTCCCGGTTGATTCGAACCGCGGAGCGAGATCGTCCATCCGTCGACCACCACGGAAAGGACTTCGGGTCTCGCACCGTTTCGCGACACGGTCGCCACCGTCGCGGCATTTCCGTCCGCGG
>JAPLOC010000281.1 GCA_026692825.1 Planctomycetota bacterium
ATCGAGCGGGCTGACCGACAGCATATACGGGATCAATTCCATTACCAGACGGTGCTGGGCAATCGCCGCTTCGACGCTGGGGGGGTTCACGTAGCCGGTGCAGACCCGGCGCGGCTCGATCGAAATCCAGCGATAGTGCCCGCGCTCTTTGTCTTCCTCCAGGACGAAATCCCCGGACTCACGGGTGTAGAAGTTACTCATCGTGGGATAAGTCTTCTGGACCCGCTCGAAGAAGCCCAAAACCGTCTCCCGCTGAGCGGGGAGGGCCATCTCCGTGTTCAGGTTGACGTTGATGTAGTAGTCGTTCGACAGATGTGAGTAGTCGAGCATGGAATTGTGGCCCCGAGGAGTGGTGAAAATGTCGTGTACGGATTGTACGGATCCGCGACGATGCGGTCAAAGTGTACAGTCCCTGACAGCTACCCCGCAGGCGAGGGTTCGGGTAAAATCCAACCCCATGGCACGCACCCGCCGTGAGAAAACCCTCGCCGACTATGTCGTGATCGCCATCAGCCCGGCGCTGATCATGGCGCTGGTGGGGAGTCTGGTCTTTTTTCTGCTGGAAGTAGTCTATCGCGGTGACCACCCCAGTCGAATCCTGTGGGTGCTGACCTGTTATGTGTTCGGCGCGGTGCTGGTCGCGCGGATCGGGATCGAACAAGGGAAAGAACGGGCGCAGTTGTTCGGCGCGGCTTTGCTGGTGGCGGCTGCGATTTTCGCGTTCCAATTCGTCGATGCGTTTTTGATTTCCTGTGGCCTCCTGGCGGTCATCGCCTGGTGTACCTGGAGACTCACCTGGGACTGCACGCTGATCGATGACGAGGAAGACGCTTCGGGACAAGGGCTGTTGCAGGCAGCCGGCTTGCAGCAGTCGCCACCGTCGGAAGTCGGAAACGTCGCATCAGGAACTGGGACGTCGGAAACGCAGGCTTTGGTCGAAAGCCCGCCTGTTGATTCGGCCGCCATGTCGCAACGTCGTTCGGGGAGAGCGGGCGTTGCGAATTCACTGGTTGATGCCGACGTGCTTCCCGCCGGAATTCGGGCACCAGTCCCGCAAGTATTTGCCTCAACATCGGCCCAGGCCGCGAGTGCCGCCGAGCGGGGGAAAAAGCTGGACGAACGCGCTCAGAAACAACGGTCCAAACCGCACGCCCCGGGAGTCTGGGTGGTCTATTTCTCGCTGGCCGCCTTGCCGTTATTTGGGGTTGGCCAACTGTTAATTCCGGCGGGGGATGCGAGTCGGCGGAACTACGCGTTTCAACTGCTCGCGGTGTATGTCGCCGCCGCCTTGGGGTTGTTGCTGACGACCAGTTTTCTCGGACTTCGGCGTTATCTTCGGCAGCGCAAACTGCGGATGCCCGCAGCCATGACACGGAGCTGGCTCCGCATGGGAGCCGCGCTGGCCGTTGCGGTGCTGTTGGTGGCGGCGATCGTACCGCGTCCCCAAGGGGAATACACCGTGACCGACTTGATCGACCAACTCGACAAGCAGGTGGCCGCCTCTCGGGTCGCGGTTCTCGGTGGTGACCCTGGTCAGGGTGAAGGACGACGGATGGGGGACGTCAAACCCGACGCGCCGCCGGGTGAAGGGGGTGGGAAACAGAAGCCGAAACCCGGGGGCGAGAATGCGGCTGAAAAGGGGGCTGAGCAGCAGCCAAACAACCAGGCTGGGCAACCGCAGGGAGGGAAAGAGCCAGGAGGACAGGGGGCTGCGGGACAGAATCCCGGGACAGCTCAAGGTCAGGAAAAGTCAGCAGACAAATCGAACGGTCAAGGCCCAAAGGGGGACGGTCAATCGCCGTCAAAATCTCCTCCGCCGGGTGACCAAAAGTCTCAAGGGCAACCGGGCGGCGCACAAAAGTCGCAGGGGAACGATGCTCGTGAACCAGCGGCGAACAACAAACCACCATCGCAGCCAAAGGACGGTGGTGGCGGCGGCAAACAGGGGGACGCAAAACAACCCCCCGACGCAGGTCAACAACTCCACGAGACAACCCGAGTAACTCCGAGAAATCTCCCTGGTCGACCGTCACCAATGCACTCTCGCAGTTTGGCGGCTGGGTAAAATGGTTGTTCTACGTCGTTGTCGCCGTGATGGGACTGTTCTTTCTATTCCGAAACTGGTCGGCGGTCGTCACCTTTTTAGCCCGATTGTGGGCCGAGCTGCTGGGATTGTTTGGATGGAAATCTGGTTCGCGCGACTCGGCGACGGCAGAGACTGCGGTTCAAAAGTCGGTGGACCGTCCGTTTTCGGCATTCGACAATCCGTTTGCGAACGGAACCGCCCGACGGATGAAGTTGCCGCAACTACTCGACTATTCGTTCCAGGCACTGGAAGCGTGGGCGCGGGAAAAGCGGGTTCCGCGCTCGCTGGACCAGACCCCCTGGGAGTTCGCCGAGGAATTGGGGGAGCGAATTCCAGAAATGGAACAGGACGCCTCCAAGACGGCTCAACTCTACGCGCAGGTCGCGTATGCGAAGAAGTCGCCTGCAGGAGACAGTCTGGAGGTTCTCGAGCGGCTGTGGAGACGGATGGACGCGGGGGCGGCGGCATAGCGTGGATTTCAATCCACGCGACAGCGCCAGAACTGCGGTGCTGCGATAGACTACGACTTTGCTCGCTTCATTCTCGTCCCGTCAACAAAATCGACAGACATTTCATTCTTCCGTTGTCAGGTTGGATCCATGATGGTGTTCGCTCGCTTCGCGGTGGTTTGCGTGGTTGTTGGTCTGGTGACCGGTTGCACGGAGTCAAGCTCCACGCCGCAGGCAGGTGGAGGGGCGGGTTCGACGACCGGCGGATCGGCCGGTGCCCCTGGCACACCTTCCGGGCCGCCGGCGGCCCCGACTGGCCCGGTCCGTCACCAGGGAACCGGTTTCAGCCTTGAGGTTCCCACGGGGTGGAAGGTGTTCACTGCGCCAGGATCGTTCACACTTTATCCCGATGGACGATCGGGCGATGCCTCAATGGGAGTCACTCTAATCGCCTATCCTCCAGGAACCGCCGCTGATACTTATTTGACGAATCAGACGAGTTCCGCGATTTCACAGGCAGGAAACCTGGAAGCGACGGGGGCCACGATCGCGGGACACCCGGCACTGCGGCGGGTGTTTGTATGGGATCCCACCAAAGGAACGGCGGCCGATCGGTTGAGTTACGACATCGCCACACCAAAGGGAGTTTTTCAAGTGATTTGCACAGTCAAAAACGCCGAAGAATTCGCGACAATCCTTCCGGTGTACGAACAGATCGTCAATTCGATGAAGTTCGATTGATCGTCCTGGGGTAGCCCCCCAAGCGAGCCTTCCGTCGCAAGATGAATTGGACGTCGTCGGGGCTTCGCCTCTTCGCCGGGACTCTCGAAATCAGACGACCCCGTTTGTCTACTTTTCGTTGCCTGCCGCGCTGCGCAAATACAGCGATTCGTATCGCTCAACCATTTTCTGCCAGGTGAATTCCCGCGCGACCCGCTCGCGCCCGGCACGGCCAAATTCTCTGGCGCGCCCGGGGTCACTGAGCAACTCGCACATCGCAGCCGCCAATTCCCGAGAGTCACGTGGCGGAACACACCAACCGCTGATTCCCGGTTGCACCAATTCCGAAATCCCTTCAACGCGCGTCGCGATCACGGGGAGCCCCGCCGCCATCGCCTCAAGGACCACATTCGGCATCCCCTCCCACAACGATGGCAGAACCAGCCCGGAGCCAGCCGCCAGAATCTGTGGGATATCCCCCCGCCACCCCGCGAAGTGGACCCGGTCCGTCAGATCTAATTCCCGCACTCGCGTTTCCGAGTCGTGGCGTTGAGATCCCTCACCCACGATCAGCCAATGTGCCGTTGGGTACTGTCGGGCAACGTCCGGAATCGCGTCCCACAGAAACGGCAATCCCTTTTGAATGTCGAGCCTGCCAACCGTCAGCAGGATCGGGACCCCTTTGGGAATTCCCCACTGCGTCGGATCCGCCGGCTCAACTGAATTGAAGCGACCCAGGTCGACTCCGTTCGGTATCACTTCGATCCGCTCTGCCGGCAGTCCCGCGACGTCGCGACTGAAATCGGCCACTGCCGCGCTCACGCAGACGTGAGTCTGCACGCACCCGCTGGTCCAGCGGTCGAGTCGTAACGGCCATTGGCTGCGACGTTCGGCCACTCGAATTCCAGAGAGGATTGTCCGAACCCCCGCCAGTTTCCCCGCAATGCGGCCGACCAGATTGCCATGAAACAGCCAAGTTTGAAGAATATCGGGCTGGAGCCGCTTGAGTTCTTTCCGCAATCTGCCGACGATTCCCCAATCCCAGCGGGACCGCGCTCCCAGTGAAATCGTCGGAATTCCGTGCAGTTCCAGAACGTCCGCCAGCGGCCCGCGTGGTGCCAGGCTGATCACCGTCGCCTCAAACCGCGAACGGTCCAGCCGGGTTGCCAGTTCGACCAGTGCGCGCTCGGCTCCCCCCGGGTCCAGTTCTGTGATGCAGAACGCGACGCGAATTCGGTCGGCCGACGACATACAATGGAACCCCCATGACGGATGAACTCGCGGACTACGACTATACGCTACCGGAGGATCGAATCGCCCGCCACCCGGCGGAACGCCGGGACGCTGCGCGGTTGATGCATGTCGACCGTGCCACCGGTCGAATCTCGCACCATGTCGTCAGCGACTTGCCGGGGCTGCTGCGTTCCAATGACCGGCTTGTCCTCAACGACACACGCGTCCTTCCCGCCCGATTGTTTGGCGTGCGTGCCGCGACAGGGGGACGCTGGGAAGGTTTGTATCTTGAGACGACTGCCAATGGCGAATGGCGGTTGCTCGCCAGTACCCGTGGGAAGGTGAGAGAAGGCGAGATGATCGACATCCACCGGGCACACGACACGTTGTCGCACGATCGCTTGCGGCTGCAGTTGATCAGCCGCGATGACGCGGGTGTCTGGACGATGAGGCCGGTTGTCGAATGCGACGTTTTGGCGACGTTGGCCCGGTTTGGAACATTGCCGCTTCCTCCCTACATGGATCGTGGATTGGCGGACCGGAACGATTTCGAACGCTATCAGACGGTCTACGCGGAACACCCCGGATCGGTCGCCGCCCCGACGGCGGGACTGCACTTCACGCCGGAATTGTTGAAGCGGTGTGCCGACATGGGGATTGCTCATTCGTTCGTCACTCTGCATGTGGGGATCGGAACGTTTCGACCGATTTCGGTCAGTCGGCTCGATGATCACAAAATGCACACCGAGTGGTGCGAGGTTTCCACCCAGACGGCCGCCGCGTTGACCGCGACGCGGGCGGTGGGAGGACGCGTTGTGGGAGTCGGGACAACGTCGACGCGCACACTCGAAACGGCGGCCCGTATTGGCTTCGGCCAACCCTGGCGCGGGTCGACCGACATCTTCATTCGTCCCCCGTATGAATTTCAAGCGGTGGACGTGCAACTCACGAACTTTCATCTGCCGCGCTCGTCGCTGCTGGTAATGGTGTCGGCGTTCGCGGGTCGGGAGTTAATCCGACAAGCGTACGAAGCGGCGATCCGCGATGGCTACCGCTTTTACAGCTATGGGGACGCGATGTTGATCACGTGACCGCACCGGGTATAACAGTAACCCGTCCGATTCAACCTCAATCGTGAGAATCGTTGAATGCTCATCGTTCCTGCCGACCGAATTCCGCCTCACCCCGCGACACCCGCTGCCAGCCGCGCGTCGAGTGGATCCTTGGGACTCGACACCCGCCGTGGTTTTCTCGCGCGTCAGTCCGCCGCCCTGGCGTTGGGGGGACTGGGGGTGATGGCGCAGCCTCTAATGGCAGTCGCCGAGGGAATCTCGACACGCGTTGTCGCCGACACCGCCCGCCGGCGGCCGATTTCCGCTTGCATCCTGGTGTTTCACTACGGCGGTCCGAGCCAGTTCGAGACATACGATCCCAAACCGCTCGCCCCCGCCCAAGTCCGGGGCGAATGGCGGTCGATACCGACCGTCGTTCCGGGCATCTCCATTGGCGAATACCTCCCGCGCGTCGCGCAGTGCATGGATCGGATGGCGCTGGTGCGGAGTGTCCACCACCCCATGCGGAATCACAACTCGGCGGCCGCTGAGGCATTGACGGGTCGCACTCCCGTCGGCGGGGATCTTGAATTGTTGTCCGACGACTCCCGGAGTTTTCCAACGCTGGGGTCAACCGTCGGTTACGCATTGGGTGACCGGGCGGGCACGCTTCCGTACGTCGCGCTGCCGTACACGATTTACAACGTGGTGCAATTGCCCGGCCAAACACCGGGAATTCTTGGAGGCGCGTACGACCGGTTTCAGGTGTTTGGCGACCCGAACAACGACAATTTTCGGGTGCAGGCGCTCGAGCTTCCCGGCGGTCGCGGCACAGCACAGATGCATGCGCGCGACGCGTTGCTCAAGTCGCTCGATACGCAAGCACAACTCGGTCCCCGGATGGAGTTGTGTCAGGGCCGCGCCCTGTCGCTCATCTCGTCGGCGGAAATTCGCAAGAGTTTCGAGATGTCGGCCGAACCCGCACCGCTCCGCGAACGTTATGGTCGAACTCTGGTCGGACAGAGCCTGCTGCTGGCCCGGCGACTGGTCGAAAGCGGCGTGAAATTCGTGACGGCGTTCGATGGAATGCACAACGGCCAGGACGCGAACTGGGATAGCCACCAGACGATCTTCCCCCGGCACAAACAGCTCGTTCCCCCCGCCGACCAGGCAATGTCGGCGTTGATCGAAGACCTCGACGATCGCGGGCTGCTCGATTCCACACTGATTGTCCAAATGGGAGAGTTTGGTCGGACACCGAAAATCAACGCCGGGGCGGGCCGCGACCATTGGCCCGACTGTTACACAGTGGCTCTGGCGGGTGGTGGCGTAAACGGCGGATCGGTTCACGGAGCCAGCGACAAGATCGGAGCCTACCCCGCCGCTCGAGAATTTGTTTACGATTTCGTAACGCCCGGGGTAGAGCTGCCGTCTGTCAGAGAATGATAGGGGTCGGGAAGACCGATTGAGTCCGGTCCCCCCTCGAGGGATCACCCACCCGCGTCAATAATCTGCGGAACCAGAAAGAACTGCCCGTCGGTTTTCGGCGCGTTCGACAGCGCCAAGTCGCGCGGCAACGATGGCCGCACGACATCCTCTCGAAACACGTTCTGCAACTCGACCGCATGCGCCATCGGCTCAACGTCGGTCGTATCGACCTCGTTGAGCTGTTCGACGTACGTCAGGATTTGCCCGAGTTTGTTCAGGTAGTCGTCGACCTCGTGGTCGGCGAGCTTCAGCCGACCAAGTCGGGCCACCTTCAAAACCGTCTCGCGATCGAGTTGCGACGCCATGACGAAACCCGCCTGTCGTTACGCAGTGGGAAGCGTGAAGGGCTTGCGCACAACCGCCTTCACCACTTTGCCGCTCTTCAGGCATTGGGTGCAGACGCGCTTGGTCACGACCCGCTCGCCATCCTGGACACGCACCCGTTGCAGGTTCGGACGAAACGCACGCCGGGTGATGCCAGTCGTCTTCCGACCGTTTCCTCCCAGGTACTTCGCCTTACCACGCTGCGCCAACGAATTGCCGCGCACGGTTTCCTTCTCACACAAGTCGCAACGCATTCCCATCGCACAAGTCCTCTTCGAATCCAATCTTCTACCGCAGCACGGCGGAAACCGCGATTGTAGCGATTCTGGTCCCGATTGCAAACAGACCGTCCCCAGCCTAAAGAACAGATAAACATCCTCCGATTTCAAGGGTGGGGGGATTCGCCTTTTCGAAGCCCAAAACCGTCAGTACTATCAAGTTCGGTGATCGGCCTCGTTGCGAAGCATGTCACCAGCCAATCGATCGTGAAGGAGGTGACCGTGACCACTCCGAACAGCGCAGTTGAAGTCTATTATCCCGAATCGGACGGGCAACCCATGGCGGAAACGGATCTGCACCGCGACTGGATGTTCCGGATTATCGAGCTGCTGCGGCAACGTTATCGGGGGAAGCAAGTCTACATTTCCGGAAATCTGTTCCTGTATTACCACGATGGAAGTCCCCACCGCAGCGTTTCGCCCGATGCGATGGTGGTCAAGGGGATTGATCCACGCTCCAGGCGGATCTACAAGGTCTGGGAGGAAGGAAAGGTTCCCGATGTCGTGTTTGAAACCACTTCCGATAGCACCAAGAACAACGATACCGAAACAAAGTTTCAGTTGTATGCTCAGCTCGGCATCCCCGAGCACTTCCTGTTCGACCCCACCAGCGACTACCTCAATCCGCCCGTACGCGGGTATCGACTGTCGATGGGGGGCTATCTGGAGATCCTCCCGGACACCAACGGTCGACTCAGTTGTGAACAACTCGACCTGTGGGTCGAACTGAACGCCGACAACGAATTGGTTTTACGCGACCGCCCAACCGGAGCGGTACTTTTGACCAATGCGGAGGCAGCGTTTGAAACCGCCGTTCGGACGGCGGCTGAGCGTGACAATGTCGCCGCACAATTGGAAACAGCCGAAGTGCGACGCCTGACGGCGGAAGAGCGGTACCATGTCGCCGAAGACCGTCGCCAGTTGGCGGAAGAGCGGTACGCGATCGCCGAAGAGCGACGCCAGCTTGCCGAAGAGCGGATCCGAAATCTCGAAGCCGAGATCGCGAGATTGCGTTCGAATCCCGCGGATTGAAGTCGCGAGACTGCGACAGGCGACCACCGCGCTCAATCTCCCAGGCAAACGCCGAGCGCACGGGCCGTATCGACCAGTCCGCCTTTGGTCGGGACCGTTTTCAGGCGTTCGACCGCGTCGAGCAAGGTGACCGAACCGACGTGGGTTCCCAAAAACGCCACCATTCTGCCAAACTCGCCCCGCGCGACCAGTTCCACCGCCTCAGCCCCAAAACTGGTACACAGCACGCGATCGAACGTCGTGGGACTCCCTCCCCGCTGCAAATGTCCGAGAACGCAGCACCGCGCCTCTTTGCCCGTTCGAATTTCGATTTCGTGCGTCACGTACGCGCCGACGCCACCGAGCCGCGTCTCCCCTTGCACCACCTCCGCCGAGCTGGTCACAAAATCGCCCCCGGTCTGTCTGGCCCCTTCCGCCACCACCACAATCGTGAACCGTTTGCCCATCGCTTCCCGGTCGGCGATCGCTTTCTCAATGCTTTCGAAGCAGAACGGGATTTCCGGGATCAGAATCACGTCGGCACCCCCCGCGACCCCGGCGTACATCGCGATCCAGCCGGCGTACCGCCCCATCACCTCCAGCACCATCACGCGGTTGTGGCTCTCCGCCGTGGTCTGCAATCGGTCGATCGCGTCCGTCGCGCAACAGACCGCCGATTCGAAACCGAACGTGAAGATAGTTCCCGCCAGGTCATTATCAATGGTTTTCGGCACACCAACGATCGGAATCCCGTACTCATACAATTGTTGCGCGATACTCAATGAGCCATCGCCGCCAATCGAGACCAGCGCCGTCAGACCGAGTTTGTCGAAGCCAGCTTTTGTCTCCGCCAGCAGTTCGGTCGGAAGCCGACGGCTGGTTCCATGTCCCACCTTCGCCGAGAACGCCCCCCGGTTCGCCGTTCCCAGAATCGTCCCGCCACGGGCCAACAGCCCGTCGAGATCGCGGTATTCCAAAGGACGACACTGTTGCGGTTCAAGCAGTCCCTGATAGCCCCCCACAATGCCCAGCGACTCCCACCCCCGCCGCGATGCGGACTTGGCGACGGCGCGAATGACAGCGTTGAGGCCGGGGCAATCGCCGCCGCCGGTCACGATTCCGATGCGTTGGGACATGGGGGGAGAAATGAAGGATGAAGGCGGAAGGATGAAGGATGAAATTTGGCGCGGGGTGGGGTTCGCCGTAGGGAATCGGGCAACGCGCTAGAGAATTGGGGCCGTGATGGGATTTTCGCGACGGTTGTGTTGGCGGAGCCGGGGGATCCCCTGCCGGGGTGAGGGGCAGGGGATCTTTTGTTGCGGTTTGGGGTTGTGGATGCGTGACAGCCGGGTCAAGGGCGGCCGTCACGTCACAGGTCCCGTGACAGGTCATGCGATGGGGCCGGCTCCGCGGATTTCATCGGAGGCACCGGCGGAGTATTTGTCGAAGTTCGCGATGAACAGGCCGGCCAGTTTGCGTGCCGCCTGGTCGTACTCTTTGGGATCGCTCCAACTGTTCCGGGGCCAGAGGACTTCCTGCGGAACGGCGGGACATTCAGTGATCACATCAAAGCCAAACACGGGGTCGCGTTGTCTCGACGCGGTCGCCAACTCACCCGAGTGAATCGCGTCCAAAATGGACCGCGTATGGCGCAGCTTGAGCCGATGGCCCTCACCGTAGGCTCCCCCGGTCCAACCCGTGTTCACCAGCCAGACCCGTGCGTTGTGCTGCCGGATTCGATCCGCCAGCAGCTCGGCGTACTTGCTGGGATGCCAGACCAGAAAGGGTCCGCCAAAACAGGGGGAGAATGTGGCCGACGGTTCTTTTACCCCTTCCTCGGTCCCCGCGACTTTCGCGGTGTAGCCACTGATAAAGTGGTACATCGCCTGGGCCGGCGTCAGAGAGGCGACGGGGGGCAGAATTCCAAACGCGTCGCACGTCAGGAACACCACGTCGGTCGGATGCCCAGCGACACACGGAACCCGGGCGTTCGGAATCGACTCGATCGGATACGCGCCGCGGGTGTTTTCCGTAATGCTGGCATCAGTGAAGTCGACCCGGTGATCTTCCTGCACCACGACGTTTTCCAGAATCGCGCCAAACCGCAACGCGCGGTAGATGTCGGGTTCGGATTCCGCCGTCAGATTGATCGCCTTCGCGTAACAACCCCCTTCAATGTTGAAGATGCCATCGTCGCTCCAGCAATGTTCGTCATCGCCAATGAGAAACCGCTTCGGGTCAGCGGACAACGTGGTCTTCCCGGTGCCCGACAGGCCGAACAGCAGCGAGGAGTGCCCGGTTTCGCGAGAGCAGGTCGCCGCGCAGTGCATCGACAGCACGCCTCCCTTGGGGCCGAGGTAGTTCATCACGGTGAACACCCCTTTCTTCATTTCCCCCGCGTACTCCGTCCCCAGGATCACCAGCTCGCCATCTTCGAACGACAGGTCGATGCTGGTCTTTGACCCCATGCCGGCGGTCAACTGGTTGGCGGGGAACGAGCCCGCGTTGTAGATGACAAAATCGGGCTTGCCGAACGTCGCGAGTTCCTCCCGCGTGGGGCGGATCAGCATCGTGTGCATGAACAGCGCGTGGTACGGTCGCGAGCAGATGACCCGCACTTTGATGCGGTACTTCGGATCCCAGCCGGCGAAACCGTCGAAACAGTACAGCCGCTCGCGCGTGTTGAGGTAATCGCGGGCCCGTTCCCGGTTGATGGCGAACGTGTGCGGTTCGAGGGGAATGTTGACAGTTCCCCACCAGACATCATGTTCCGAACCGGGATGCTTGACCACCCGCTTGTCACGGGGGGAGCGGCCTGTTTTTGATCCCGAATATGCCACCAGCGCCCCATTGTCCGCGATAACCGCGCGATTGTCGTAGTGAATCGCGTGTTCGTAGAGGGCGCTCGGGTGCAGGTTGCGATGGACCTCGGACACCGTCAGTTGGTAATCCTCGAGGTGAAATCCAGACGACATATCAATGAGTCTCTCAGTCAGATGACGAATTTCGAGCGCTGCGCTCCTCGATCCTCGCGAACCCGCCCAATCCGTGCAAGGTTCACGCGAGTTTCAGCGAAAGAATCGCCTCACGCAGAATCGCGACGCTGCGATCCAGAGCCGACGATTCCCCCGCGTTCAACGGCTGGGGAATCGACGCCAGGATACCATCCCGCCCCAGCAGTCGGGGAATGGAATACGTGACCCCGCCATACCGGCCGTTCCCGTCGTCGCGACAGCAGATCGTCAGCACGGCCCGCTGGTCGTGCAGCAGAACGTCGACAATCCGCGCGACGGCACTCCCGATTCCGTAGTACGTCGCCCCCTTGCCGGCGATGATGTGATACGCGGCGCGGCGGACGTGTTCATCAATTTCGGCCCGATCCGCTTCAGTCAGCGGAGTTCCATGAACGTCGGCGAATTCGTCGAGCGACATGCCGGCGATGGAACATTGCGACCAGGCCAGCACTTCCGAGTCGCCATGCTCTCCCAAGACGTATCCGTGAACATGCTGGGAATCGACGTCGAAATGCCGGCCTAACAGCGAGCGAAACCGGGCCGTGTCGAGCATGGTCCCCGATCCGATCACCCGGCTGGACGGAACGCCCGCGAGTCCGGCGAAGTGAGCCGCCAGGTGTGTCATGATGTCGACCGGATTCGACACTACCACCAGCACCGCCCGCGGCGCGTTCGCCACGATTTGCGGCATCACCCGCGCGAAGACCGCCGCGTTCCGTTGCAGCAGTTCCAGTCGCGTCTCGCCCGGTCTCTGTGCGACCCCGGCGGCAATCACCACGACCGAACATCCCGCCAGGTCGGCGTAGTCACCGGCGCGCACCGACAGCGGATGCGAGAACGGGACCGCGTGCTGAATGTCGTTCGCTTCCGCCTTGGCGCGTTCGCGGTTCTGGTCCACCAGCACCACCTCGCGCCCCACTCCGTTCATCACCAGCGCGAAGGCCGATGTCGAGCCCACCATGCCGCAGCCAACAATTCCGGTTTTCATGGTTACCGCCCCCGCTGGCGAAACTGTCCCCACGATCGCGTCAGCGATTCGAACAGTTCGACAACGTGCGGGCACGCCATGTACACCCGGACCGCGACCGCCGACCGGGGGTAAAAGCTGGTGATGAAGTCAAAACAAAACTCGGCACCGCTGTGGCTGATCACCACGGTATTGGCGTAATTCCCCGAGAGCATGTCGTCGGGCAGTTTGAGTTGCTCGTAGACTTCCGAGATCGGCGGCGGAGCGGGAACCGGAGGCGGGTTGTGTGGCGGTTCCGATCCCATAAACCCAGGGGCACCATGTGGCGTCGGATGCTCCAAAGGAAACGGTGTCTCGGCAGTTTCGTTGTCCTCGCTGCGCTCGCGGGGCGATTCGCTGTGGCCACCCGAGCCTCCATGCCCTCCCGACGCACCGGGCGATTCCGACGGACCACTCCCGTTCGACTCCACGTCGGACGACTCGGTGTGACCCGTCGCGAATTGTGGTGGGAACTCGTGCGCCACTGGGAATGGGGCTCCCGGAAGGTGCGTCGGCGGCGTCGCGGGACCGGGCTGCGGCGGGTGAGGTACCGGCATCCGGGGAAGCGGTCCGAACGTTTGCGTGTACTTGTTGAAGTTGTCTTGCATCGCGGCCAGAAACAACGGCACAACGGTGGGAGGAAGCACCACCCGCGCCGCGACTCGCCGCGGATGCGCCAGGCTTTGCAGAAAATCGATCACAAAGTCGTGCGGACCGTGCATCACGATGGTGCCGGTGCTGAAGACCCCCATTCCCACCCGCTCTGGCACACGGGCCGTCGCCGGGGAATGCTGCACTTCCTGGTGATATGTCGGGCCGCCACCGGGCGGGTTATGACCTTCGTCGCTCATCGCTGCTGCTTTCTGATTTGAATTTCTGCCAGACTCAACACACATTCGGCGTCGCTGGAACGGCTCACCGTTCCAACGCAGGTTTGGGGGGTGACCGGTCCGCTTCGACGACGGAATCGGTCTTCGACTCGGTCGGCAACCCCTTTTTCCCTTCCGCCAGTTTCAATCGCACGGTGACGGATCCTTTGTTGTCGTCGATTTTCGCCCAATCATCGCGGCACCGCAAAAACAACCGGCCCGATTCGGCGGCGACATAGGTTCCCGTGTCTCCCAGGGGAAATGGTTTACCCAGTCGGTACCCTTTGTCCTCCTGGAACAGCAACACTCCTTCCAGTCGGCCCCGTCCACCCACACCGCCTTTGGCGGACACTGCTTCGCCGTCCTTTTCGAGAGTCCATTCCCCTTCCGTTTCGTAGTCGTAGCTCTTTCCTTCGGAAACGATCACCTTCGACGCCTGCCAGCCTCGACCGGCATCGACTCGAACCTTGACCGTCGCCGAATCCGAGAGCGCCTTGAATTTCGATTTCCAGTCCCAGGCGCACAAATCAACCCGAAATCCCTCCTCAAGATGACTGAGGAACAGCAGGTATTCGAAGATAATCTCTTCGCTCATCGCCCCGTAGACGCTCTCGAACGACGTCTTCTGTCCCGAGAGAATCGACCCACCTAACGGGCGAAACCGGGGCGAGTAATTGGGGTTGTTCGCCAGCAGATGGCACAGCGCCCACCGCCACGCGTAGTTCTGCCAGGAATCGCCCGTTTTTTGCGTGCCGTTGACAATTTCGTTCAGGCTCATCGGAGTCGCGCGACGGAGGTATTCGCAAACCCCCCGATGGGCATGAACCGCCCGGTCGTCTCCCCGCCAGTATTGCCCCATCTCGGCCATCCCCTCGGCGTACCACACCGGACCGACCCGTCCGAACGCGTGGACACAGTAGGCGTGAACCGCTTCATGTTGCGGCGTGCCACGGTCGGCCACCGCGTAGACGGTCGCCTTCGAAATGAACTCGTCGCCACGGGTCATCGTCTTTCCCAGCGTCACCCCCGCTCCCGCTTCGATGTGCGCGAGTCCCTCGGGATTCAAACTCCCGGCAGGCCACTTCGACAAGTCCTTGACGACATACATGTCGATCACGCCGACTGCGGGCTTTCCCCAGTACTTGGAGATCAGCCCGAGCATCTTTTCCAGCCGCTCCAGCAGGTCGACGGCTTCCTCCCGAGTCATGTCGGTATGCAGCTCGAAGTGGTTCGACGTGAACAGCCCCATGCCATTCGCGTCCTGACCGCCGGCCCGAACGCCCCCCCGCCCGTCGGACTTTCCAGCCCGCGCCCGGGGCTTCCGATCGACGGCCTTCGCCCCGGACTTGGTGGAACTGTCGGCATCCCCCTTCGGCTTCGGTTTTGTCTGTGCATACGCCGCCGTTGGACTACTCCAACCATCCCACAGGAAGCAACCAACCAGAACCAGACGGCAAACCCAACGGCATCCTGTGGTACCGACCGCCACCATGCGCTGGAAACTCAGCGGGAAGTGAGACAGGAAGTGATGCACCAATCATAACAGAAATCCGGGCGACGTCGCACCCGGGGCAAAGGGACACATCGCGCTTTCCTGGACTCCGTCATTCCTCCAACCGCCAGCCGGCTTTTTTGATTCTGGTGCGCATTGTCCCTTCCCGCTGCCCGTCGGAAAGATCACAATCCACCCGCCCGTTCGCTACGTGGCCGAAAACGAGGTGTTGGCACAGAGCCGCGCCCATCAGGAAGCGGTAACCGATTTCCGCTTCCTGACGGGCGCGGCT
>JAPLOC010000282.1 GCA_026692825.1 Planctomycetota bacterium
CGGCAATCCGTTTCGCTCCCCGCCGTTTTCCGGAACGAGGATTCCAGATCACAATATCGCGGACATCTCCAATGGGAGTGGGCATGGAAGGGGTGGCCCTGACCACCTGGTGCGGGAATCGGGAAGGACCTGCGCAGACGGAATCGAGTATCGTCCACGAACTCCAGAGTATATGCGATTCCATGTCGAAGCCCACGTCGTTGACTTTTTCCTTCAATCAGGGATAGCCTTGGGGTCACATCGGATTCGAGTGGTTCGAATCCACCGAACCGTCCCCCCGTACAGGTTGGAATCATGTCAGACGGCGTGCCCGAGTCGCGAGAATCGTTTGTGGGTAAGAAAGTCGCCGCGGGTGTCTGCGGAATCTTGCTCGGTTCCCTGGGTGTTCACAAATTCATCCTGGGAAAAACCACCCCCGGGTTGATCATGCTGCTGGTCACCGTCGCCACCTGCTCGTTTGGCTCTTTGATCATGGGGCCGATTGGCCTGATTGAGGGCATTCTCTACCTGACGAAATCGGACGACGACTTTTACCAAACCTACGCCCTCGATCAGAAAGACTGGTTCTAATGCATCCGTTGTTTAACCTGAAGGGGCGTGTGGCTCTTGTGACCGGGGGCAGCAAAGGACTGGGCAAGGCGATGGCGCTCGGATTCGCCGAGGCCGGGGCCAGCGTCTTTTTATGCAGCCGGCATGACGACGAACTCGAAGCGGCGGCAGCCGAGATTCGGGCGAAGACGTCGGCCGACGTCGCCTGGACAACCGCCGACATGTCCCGCCGGGAGGAGTGCCCCCGTTTGGCGGATGTGGTCCTGAAGAAATTCGGACGGGTCGACGTTTTGGTCAACAACGCCGGGAGCAATGTGCCCCAGGCGATCGATGTCATCACCGATACCGACTGGGACCGGATCGTCGAACTCAATCTGTCGAGTTGCATGGCGCTCACCCGGGCGCTCGTGCCACAGATGAAGGAACGGCAGTGGGGTCGGGTGATTCACATCTCGTCGATCATGGGGTTGGCATCCAAGGGAGGCCGAAACGCGTACTCGGCGACCAAGTCGGCCCTGCTGGGACTTGCCCGCGCGAGCGCCCTCGATCTGGGCCGGCATGGCATCACGGTCAACTGCATCGCCCCCGGACCGTTTCTGACTGACCTCCCGGGGTCGGTGTTGACGGCGGCGGAAAAGCAGGCGTTCTCCGACCGGACGGCGGTCGGTCGCTGGGGCGACCCGCGCGAACTCGCCGGCCCGGCCCTGCTCTTGGCGACGGACGCTGGCAGTTACATCACGGGGACCGTCCTGGTCGTCGACGGCGGCACCCTCGCAGGAACGTTTTAGGGCAGGCACCTTTTAACCCCCCAGGCGAGCGGGGGGCATCAGCCCCCTGCCGTCGCCCCCGATTGTCAACGAATAGGAATCAAATTTTGCGATCCAGGTGAATCGAAAGCACCGACCGCAATGGGCCGAAAACGTAAAATAACTGTACAACAAGGGAAAAGGCGAAATGGGGCCGCCGGGACTTGAACCCGGAACCAACGGATTATGAGACTCTTTTCGGGTTTCTGGCAGTTTCCGACCGTTGCGTAGCGTGCAGTCCGTCGATGAAGCCGGCGGGCCGTCATGGGTTCTTACGCGAGCTGGCTAACGAAGTTGCTAACGGCGATCGGACGCCCCCGATTTCAAACGCTGTCAAGCGCACCGCAACGTACAGCGGCTTTTTTTTGGAAAAATTTTCGGTTCCTACGGCGTGGTCGTGGCTATCTCACGGGCTGGCCGTGATGTGAAACATGCCGTTTCAACATCCATCGACTTCCCGAGAATTTCCGAGCGAATCGCAAAATCGCGAGTATAAATTCCTCAGTTCTACCAACGACGGAGGAAACAAATGGTTCGAGCAGTCACCAAACGACAAAGCAGCAAACGCCGCCCGCGACGCTCCCGCGTCGATTGGCCTCAGACTGGAGCGGCGACGATTGACGAGGCCGCCGAGTTTCTGAATGTGTCACGTTTCACCGTCTACCGAGGGCTGAAGAACGGAGTCATCCAGAAAATCGACCCACCTATCTCGGGAGACATCCGGATCAGTTGGGAATTCCTGCATGCGTGGCTGCGCGGCCGATCACAGACCGCCTGACGTTTTCCGAAACCACAACGAGCCAACGACAATGAAAACCTTCGACGAAATCCGGGAGGTCGCCGCGACGCTTGACTATGGCGGGAAGGCGATGGAGCGGGAGGAATCCCAAGATGAACTGGAACACGAAATGGGGATCATCGCGAAAGGCGCTCTCGACTGGGCGACTGACCAATCGACCACGATGGCGAAGCGATTCGAGGCACTCGTCAGCCGATACGCGAAGTCACTCAAACGACTGTCGCAAAATCCCACCGACGCCAAGCCCGCAAAGCGCCGGAAGTCAACCGCCCCGTTTTGATCGTTTCGAACCACGATCTGTAGCCCAATGGCAGAGCATCGGCCCGATAAGCCGACGACGATGGTCCGATTCCATCCAGGTCGACTGCGTTTGACCTACACCACCCGAGAGGGACTCGCCGGGAAACGTTCCCGGCAACAGCGGACAAAGCTAAGGAAATGGGAGTCATACCTCGGCGGTCGGTCCTGTATGGAAACCGTCGACCGTGAACCAGTCGCGATTCGATACGCCGTACGACTGGCTCCAAAAGGTGCGATACAGGCCATTCCGACCACGTCCTGTCCGAGTGCTGTTGTCCCGTTCCGACGGTGACCATTGGCGTCATCAATGGTCACCACTTTTCAATCGTTCCCCAAAGCCCCAGGTGAATCGTGCCACAATCGAGCGACTTCCTGTTGTGTTTGGCGATCGCCGTGGCGGTCGGGTTTGTGTTCGCAATGGCGTTCTCGGTGGCGCTCCGAAAACGCCCGGTCCCGTGGTCCGAGGACGATCGGCCAGTTGATTTTCGAATGCACGGCATTGATCCGGACGAACGCCGGAAGCCTTCCGAGTTTTGAGGCGTACAGAGGCGTACGCTGTTGTGAGGCCAGCCGTGGTACTCGCGAACGTGGCGAGCATGGAGTTAATCGGCGAACGAATCAACAGTGACAGTCGGCAACAGACCGGCGCGTGTTCGTGGTCCGTGTTGCGACAGCACGGGCCACGCTGTGGCGGTACCTCAGTGGTAGAGGGCCTGGGTTAACCGGGTAGTCGTGGGTTCGAATCCCACCCGCTGCAATCCCCGCCGTTGGACTTCCGGCGGGGCGAAGGATCGACCGTGACGGGACGCACGGAGGGTCACGGATGGCCCATTCTTCACGCTCCCCAAAGTTAGGACGTGACGCATGGATTTGCCCGACCTGATTTTCCTCGTGCTGATGTCTGCGGTCGCGATCGCGTGGCTGACTGAGCCGTCCGACCCTGATTTGTTCTGACTGAAAGGATTCAACGTGTTGAACTTCAAAGTGACCCCTACGCGGCCCGCCTTGATCATGGTTCCCCCCAGCGACAAGGTGTCGTGGATTGCCGTGTATGCGGATCCAGTTGACTCGAATCGCACGTGCCTTGGTTTTGAGGCCGACGACAATGTTGAGATCCTTCGAGCCGAGGTGGCCGAATCGATGCTGAATAAGCCGATCGGTGATCTAGTCGGCGAAATCAAACAGCGACAGCTTCGGAGGGGGAAAAGCCATCACCCGCAGGTGCCAAGATGAATCCAATCGCCGAGTCTACAATGTGGACCTTTTTCGGATCCGCAATCGATCTGAGAAACCCCAGCGTTGTACCATTCCGGGAGATGCGGGGAATCACCGCCAGCCTGGGCAACCAGGCCCGGTTTCTGGGACACACCAAACAGCACTACTCGGTCGCCGAGCATTCGTACCACTGCTGGGCGGTGGCACCCCAACAATACAAGTGGGCCGCTCTCCTGCACGATGTGCATGAGGCGGTAGTGGGCGATGTCACATCCCCGTGGAAATCACTCCTGCCCGAGACGCTCCAATATGAGCGGATGTGGAAAGAGGCCGCGGCGAAAGCGTTTGCCATCGAATGGGACTATGAGCTGACTGCGGCGATCAAAGTGATTGACGAGGCCATGCTCGCCACCGAAATGCGGGATCTGGTTTGTAAGACCGATTTCGAGGTGACCCGAGGATTGGGGATCGTTCCTCTGTCCCTCTCCCTCACCCATCTAAAACCCCCGTCGTCGGCTCCAAGCTGGGGCGCGGCGTGGGCGGACACGTTCCACGCGATGCAGGCGGCGATGTATTCCGAAGACGCTGAATCGAACTTTCCGGAGATTCCGGAATGTTACGAGGTGGCGGGATGTTCGTTCGGTCTCACCGCAGCCCGCCGGCGGATCGCGTTCGACATTCGAAAGCGACTCGGTCGAGAGTAGCGACGATGTCGACGCAACGAACCCTGTTTTTCACACGTGAACAGAAGCAAGAGCTGCTCGATCGAGCGGACCTGTCTGTCCCCAACTCGACCCCTCGCACCGCGCGAGCCATCGCGCGGTTGCTGTGGGCGATTGAAACGCTACCCGAGTCATCTCGGACGAAGCCAATCCTCGCGACGCGGATGGAATGTTCTCCCCGGAACTGTGCCAGAGTCATTCGGTACGCCGAATGGCTGGGAGTGCTGCATACGGTGGCAGCCCCTGGAGACGCCAGCTACTACACGATCGATTGGCCCGCGATCTCACGTCGTCAGAAGCAAATGTCACCGGTGACATCCAGATGTCACGGGTGACATTTGCGGTCGGTCCGTCGGAACGCGACGAAACCACTACAAAAACAGTGGTTTCGGAAGAACTTCGCGAACGGCACAACGATTGCGACGCGGGCGCGTACGCGATGAATGTATGTATGAATGAAATGAATGAATCCATTCATGAAGCCGACTCCCAAACGCGGCTCGCTCGGACCTGGGGGATGGCCCGAGAAGATCACCGACCAGACGCTCGCCTCGCCGGCGGGGATCCAACGTCTCTGGGAATTCGCACTCGATCGCGAGTGGGTCACAGCCGACCGGCGGGAAGAGTTCTTCGCCCTCGCCTGTTGCGTGTCGCGACTGGCTCGCGACCGGGCGAACATGAAAAACCCCGGGGGAGCGTTCACGACGCGACTGCGGGACAAAGACTGGCTGTGTGCCAGCCAGGCGGACTACGCGAAGGCCCGGGCCATCCTGGACGGTCTGGCGCGGGGAATCGTGGCCCCGCAGGATCGTCCCGCGCCACCGCCGGCAGCCCCCGAGGTGCCACGCGAGCCCGCCCCGATCGACCTCGACGCCCGACGCCGCGCGGCGGAACAGACGCGGCAACTACTTTTGTCCCGAATTGGAGACTCCCACCAGTGAAACTCGAACTGAAATCCCTGTCGCTCGAAACGATCGGGGAAATGGAACCCAAGATTCCGGCGCTGATTCAGAATCTGATTCAGCAGATCGCCACGGATCTGTGGAATCGGCCGACCGACAAGAAGCCGCGAAAGCTGACGATGGAACTGTCATTCGTTCCAGTCCCCGACACGTCGAACGGGATCGTCAGTTGCGATTCCGCTCGTGTGACGTTCAAGGCAAAGCCGACTTTGCCGCAATACGCGACGATCGATTTCCCGTGTGACGTCACGAAGGCGGGAATCCGATTCAACGCCCAGTGTCCGGAAAGCCTCGATCAAACGACGCTGCCGTACGGGGACGGCGACAACTGATTTCGTGAGTCTGGGGCGTGCACGGCGACACGCGACCAAGGCCGTATGGTCCTGCCTCCAGCAGGCTGGCCAGGGGGTGAATATCACCGCGGCGAAACGTTCGCAAGAGGCGGAAATAGCCCATGGAATAGCGGGTTCGACTCCCGCCAGACTCATTTGTGATGCGTTGACGTGGCACCAAAAGCGAGGACCGGGCGCGAGCCACGCAAGAGCCGGTCGTGATGCGAGCAGTCTCACTACAAGCAAACTGCTGTGAATTCGGCCGGCGTGTGGGAAACGCGGCGAAGCCTTTAAGCCGTGGGTGAAAGGCGCTCGAAAGCAATGTGCAAGATGGGACATCCATCGTGTAGTAGCCACCCGATGCACGGTCAAAGTGGCCGCACAGAGAGAACGGAATGCGTGCGCGTACGCTTTCGCGTTCAAGAGGTGCGATCCAGACCAGAGTCAATGTCTAGGCCGTTGGGGGTTGTGCCCCAGCGATACGGCATCACAGCAGGTTCGAATCCTGCCCGAATTCATCCGGCTGTCCTAGGCCGGAAGCTCGCACCGCAGCGAGTATTCGTTGCTGCGGTTTTTCGTACGCCCCGGCGGTAACACGGTGCTGCCGCCGGGGTGTTCTCTCTCTCACTTGCTCTGAAGGAATCGTCTCATGCTTGGAACTCCCGTTGAAACCCTGAAAGAACTGAACCTGACCGCCCAAAAGGCGGCCGGGGTCATCAATCGCGTTCATTTCTTCCGGCCCGAGGGGGAACCGGCTCACGTCTATTTGATCGCGACGACAAACACGTTGGCTGGTCAAGAGTCCGTCGATATCGAGCGGCATGAAGCCGCCCCGCCCCCCCGCGTGTCGGCCCTCCAGAGCGTGCGATCGGTTCCCGAGGCGATCGAGACACTCCGCCAGCAGCTCCCGGACGGCGCGCCGGCCCCGATCGTCTGGTATTCGGAGGGAGGAATTACGGTCGAACTCGACCGACGACAACGGATCCACTACGAGTGGTCGATCAGTAAGGTGGCTGGCCAGGTCCAGTCCCTGCCGGCGAAATTCGAACCCAAGAACCTGCGAAAATGGTTGCGGGTCGCGATTGGCGTCGATTCCTGGGGTGCTGGATGCCAACAGCTCTACGATGCTCTCGCGGTCCTAAAGTTCAACGTGAATCGGGAGACGCGTACGCAAGTCGGAAACGGTCGGGAGTCGCTCGGCCGAGATCTCGACGCGAGGGTTGGCAGCGACGGGGGGACGCTTCCGGAG